>CBAAAH010000174.1:0-6304 GCA_964658865.1 uncultured Granulicella sp. | reverse complement strand
TTGTGTCGTCCAGCGGCATGATGGCCAGGGTCTGCGGAATGGAGGTCTGCGGCCCGTTGAACTGGTTGACAGGCATCTCCCACTCCTTAAAGCGGGCACCTTCCTGGTCGTCGACGATCGACCGCTCCAGCAGCTCGACCGAAAGCTTCGTCTGCGTGTCCAGGCCGTCGGTGCGAATGCCACCGAGCTGCGCAAGGTAGCTCCCTTCCTTTGCCAGCCAGGCGTTGAAGGCCGCGCCGCTGTAGTCGCTCCACTGGTCGTTGTAGCGCTTGTCGCCCACGCTTGTCGCTTCTTCGGGCGAGTGGCGAAGCGTGTCCTGCCAGTAGCTGTCGAACAGCTTGTTCAAATGTGCAGTGCGTTCCTGGGCCGACGCCGTAGCTTGCGCCGGCAACAGGGTAGAGCAGGACAATACGGCAACAACGGCGGCAGCGGCTAAGCCCGAAAAAGGGCTGCGAAACGGGCGGGGCAAGGACGTCATATGTCGCAGTGTATCGCTGGCAGCGCCGCGGAAACGAGCGCCTTGGGCCACAAATAAAAAATGTGCCGCATGCTTATCGGCAGGCGGCACAGAGGGAAGAACAGCAACAACACCGGGTAGGGCAAGCTGGGGAGAGAAGCAGTACGCGCGGCGAGCAAATCTCCGCGAGCAGAAGGGAGTTCAGGCCGTGCTTCCAGGCACCATCATGCTGTGTGCATCCAGCATGCGATACAGGGTCGAGCGGCTAATGCCGAGCAGTTCGGCGGCACGCAATTTATTCCCGTTGCAGCGCAGCAACACGTTTTCCACGTGTCGCCGAACGATGACATCGAGTCGCCAGTGCCGCAGGTCAATGCGCAGTTGCGAGGGTTGGTCGTGCGTTGCGGTTGCGGTGTTCACACTCCACTTATCGGCTCTGCTGTGCGAAGGTTGAACGGTGGCAACTGTTTGAAGCGAAACGAGACAAACCAAAGTTTGCCGCCAAGGCAGAGCGACACGAAAGCGAAAGGAAGAGCCGAAGCTCTTCCTTATCGCTCTTGGAAAGAGATGTTTCCTTAGGCGCTTGCTTTGGCGCAGTAGGTGTCGAACGCCCGTGCAAGCTCCTGCGCAATGGCAGGGGCGTTGCTGGTCTCAATCGCCGACCGCTGCAGCAGGTAGACGAGCTGGCCGTCGCGGAACATGGCAATCGCCGGCGACGTGGGCGGATGACCCTGGAAGTACGAGCGCGCCTTGTCTGTCGCCTCTCGGTCCTGGCCGGCAAATACCGTTACGCTGTGATCCGGCTTGCTGGTGTGCTGCAGCGCCATGCGCACGCCCGGCCGCATCTTACCCGCCGCGCATCCACACACGCTGTTCACGACGACCATCGTCGTGCCCGGCTGTGCAATGGCCGCGTCCACTTCCGCGCCCGTGCGTGCTTCCTGAATGCCCGCACGCGTCAGTTCTTCGCGCATCGGAATAACCATAATCTCTGGGTACATCGGTGCCTCCCCGGCAGGGTGCCGGTGCTCCGGCCGCCTGTTTGATTCTATCCTGATGCAGCAGCCCCGGCACGCGTTGCGGCAATCTGCCGTTGCTCTGGAAGGAATCCGTTGGTCAAGCTCATTGTCGAACAGAATGTTTCGCTCGCGCCCTTCACCACGCTCGGCATCGGCGGCCCGGCCCGCTGGTTCGTTACGGCGCTAACGGAGGAGGACGTACGCGAAGCCGCCCGTATCGCCCGTGACGAACTACGGGTGCCGCTGTTCGTCCTGGGTGGCGGCAGCAACCTCCTCGTCGCCGACGAAGGTTTCACCGGGATGGTCCTCCATTTAAAGCTGCCCGGTCTGACGATGTCGCGGGAAAGCGCGAGCGATCCGGCGTACGTCACCGCCGGTGCGGGCGAGAGTTGGGACGATCTCGTCCAGTTCGCCGTCGATCACGATTTACAGGGGATGGAGTGTCTCGCCGGCATTCCCGGCAGTGTGGGCGGTACGCCGGTCCAGAACGTCGGTGCCTACGGCCAGGAGATCGCGCAGACGTTCGTTTCGGCCCGCTGCTTCGACACCGTCACGCGGACCGTCGTGGACCTACTCCCCGGCCAACTCGGTTTTGCCTACCGTACCAGCCTGCTCAACACGACGGAACGCGGCCGGTACATCGTGCTGCACGTAACTTTCGCGCTCCATCGCGGCGGCGCGCCCAACCTCTCGTATGCCGACCTGAAGCGTACGTTCCCGGCAGGGACGCAGCACACGCTTGTGGAAGTCGCGGAAGCCGTTCGCAACATTCGCCGTGCCAAGGGCATGGTCGTCGATCCGGCGGATCCGGATTCACGCTCGGCAGGTTCGTTCTTTCGCAACCCCATCGTCGAGGTGGTCTACCTCTCACGTGTCGCACAGGCCGCAAACTTGCAAGAAGCGGACGTGCCGCACTGGCCCGCCGGAGAGGGCTGTATCAAGCTACCCGCGGCGTGGCTGCTGGAACACGCCGGCTTTGTCCGCGGCACGGTTCTGGGCAACGCCGGCATCTCGTCCAAGCACACCCTCGCACTGATCAATCGCGGCGGAGCAACCTGCGCCGATATCGCCGCCCTGCGCCAACGGATCGTCTCGACCGTCCTTGAGAGGTTCGGCATTACCCTCGAGCAGGAACCCGTCTCGCTCGGAGCTACCGCCATGCAATGTGAACAGGCTGACCGCGCGGTGCGTTAGGCGTGTGCCGTTCCGTCAAGCCGCCGCAAGAGTTCTTCTCGCTCCGCTGCCAGCACCTCCGCCGCCGGTCCCACTGCCACGATCCGGCCCTCGTTCACCCGCAATACCTCGTCCGCACAGGTGAAGGCTTCGCTCACATCGTGCGTGACGGAAACGATCTTCATGCCGCTCTCGATCTGCAAGTCGCGCAGCACCGCGAGCAATTCATCGCGCAGCATGCGGTGCAGGCCGGTAAAACTTTCGTCCAGCAGCAGCAGGCTGGGCGAAGTCGCCATGGCACGTGCCAGGCACACTCGCTGCGCTTCGCCCCCCGAAAGCCTGCCGATCGGCTGCTGCGCCAGCGAGTCGAGCCCAAATCGCTCCATCATGCGATCGACCGTTGCAGCGTCGCCACGAGCACCGAACGCGACGTTCGCACGTACCGACAGGTTTGGAAACGGTGCCGGATGCTGCGCAACCAGCACGGCCCTTCGACGGTGCGCCGGTGTCTTAGAAAGATCCACTGCATCCAGGACCACGGTGCTACCCGCCGGTCGCCAAAGGCCCGCGATCAGCCGTAGCAGGGAAGTCTTGCCCGACCCGGAAGCCCCAAACAGCACCGTCCAGGGTTCAGCGCAGCGCATGTCGACACAAAGCCGCAGGACGCCCGCCTGGGCATCGCAACGCACCTGTAGTCTGGTCGACATTAAGCCTGCCGCTCCCGTGCGAACGTCCGCAGCAGCGGTGCAGCGTACAGAGCCACCAGCGCCACGGTCGAAACACCCAGCAACAGCAGCGCCAGGTGTCCGGCTTCGGCGATCGGCCCGTTCTCCACCAAGTCATAGAGCGAAATGGACAAGGTTCTCGTCACACCGGGAATGCTGCCGCCCAGCATCAGCACCACGCCGAATTCCCCAACGGTGTGGGTAAAGGTCAGCACTGCCGCAGCCAGCACCGAATCCTTCGCCATGGGAAGAGCCACCCGCCACATCCGTCGCAGCGGACCGGCGCCAAGCGTTGCCGCAGCCTCCAGCAGGCGTGCATCGACAGACCGGAACCCTGCAACCAATGGCTGCACCGCAAACGGCAGGCTGTAAATCATCGATCCCACGAGCAATCCGGCAAACGAGAACACCAATTGGTGTCCCAAAAGCCGCTCCGTCGCGCGGCCCAGCCAGGTCAACGGGCTAAACCCAAGCAGCAGAAAAAATCCTAGAACCGTCGGTGGCAACACCAACGGCAGCGCCACCAACGCCTCCAGTAAATATCGCAACCGCGTGGGTGCAAACGCGATGGTGATGGCCAGCGGCACGGCCATAACCAGAAGCAACACCGTCGTGGTAGCAGCCAGGCGCAGCGTCAGCAGCAGGGCAGAACTGTCCAAACGTCCTTCTCCCCGATGTAAGGTCTTCTACGATTCTAGACGATTCGAATCGTGCCTCGATTACTGAAACCGCTGTAGCCCAAGCTCCGACAGGTGGTTCTGAATTTCGTCGCTCATGATGTAGTTCAGTAGCGTGTGCGCCTCGCCCCGATGTTTTGCATCTTTCATCACGACCGCGCACTGGCGAATTTCCATGTACGTCGACAGTGGGAACAGGACCGACGTGCCGGAATTTTTGTACTGCGGAGAGAACGCAACGGTTTCGCTGATCAAGGCCATCTGCGCATTCCCGCTCAGCGCAAACTGCGCTGCCTGTCCAACGCTTTCCGCCTGCACCAGATGCGGTGTCACGTTCGCGATCATTCCCAGCTTGGTCATCGCGGCCAGCGCCGCTCGACCGTAGGGTGCTGTCGAAGGATTGGCTATTGCCACAGACTTCAGGCTCTTGTCGGAAAGATCGTCTACGGTCAACGGCTGAAACGGTGAATCCTTGCGCGCCCAAAGTACGAGGATGCCCTTGGCATAAGCATATGGATTGATGTTGTCGGCCTTGTTTACCGCCACGATGCGCTCGGCAAAGGTGTAATCGGCAGAAAAAAAGATATCCGCCGGCGCACCATTCACAATCTGCGCAGAGAGCGTTCCCGACGCGCCGTACACCATCTTAAGCTTGATACCCGTGCGCCGCTCGAAGTATGGCCCAAGCACTTCAAATACCGGCTGCATATCCGCCGCGGAGTACACCAGCAGCTCTCCCGTGGGCGGCGAGATCTTCGGTTCCATCTTTTTAACCTGCGTGCGCGCGATGCCGGAGGCCAGCAAAAACAGGGCAACGAAGCCGCCAAAACGGCGCAGACGTGTACGAAAAACAACGGTACGGTAGGCTAGAGGCAGCAATGATTCAGCGTTCACATACCCTCAGATGCATTGCGGACGGCAAGCGTATCGCGCCCGCCGACGTCGCCAGCGATTTTCGTGACCCCGACTCGCGCGAACTGTACGAGATCGAATACCCGTGGAGTGAAACGCGCACCGAGGGCGGTGCCGTCAACAAACCCAACGCCAGCGCGCTGCGGCACCTGTGGGCCGAGCGGCGCGATTCCACGCTGGCCATCGACCAGTCCGGTGTCTGGCGCTACCGCGAGCTGCTGCCGATCCTTGCCGACGACCGCCACGCCATCACTCTGCGCGAAGGCAACACACCGCTCTATGACCTGCCCCGCTGCGGCAAGCTGCTCGGCCTCGACTTTCTGCTGGCCAAGCACCAGGGGATGAACCCGACAGGCTCGTTCAAAGACACCGGCATGACGGCCGCGCTTTCCGTCGCCGCGGAAAAAGGCTTCCAGTGGGTCGCCTGCGCCAGCACCGGCAACACCAGTGCCGCCATGGCAGCCTACGCGGCGCGCGCGGGACTGCGCAGCATCGTATTCATTCCCGAGGGAAAAATTGCCTGGGGCAAGCTCAGCCAGTCCATGGACTACGGCGCGCTTACCGTCCAGCTTAAGACGGACTTCGACGGCTGCGTCAAAATGCTCGCCGAACTCGTTCGCCGCAATCCCATTTATCTTCTGAATTCGGTCAATCCATACCGTCTCGAAGGCCAGAAGACCCCGGCCATTGAACTGTGTGAGCAGCTCGACTGGCAGGTGCCGGAGCATGTGGTCGTTCCCGGCGGCAACCTGGCCAACGGCTCCGCGCTAGGCAAGGGCTTCGCGGAACTCAAGCACCTCGGCTTCATCGACCGCGTGCCGAAGATTTCTGTCATCCAGGCACAGGGCGCGAACCCGCTGTTCCTTTGGTTCACCAACGAGGAAAAGCACCTGCAGCCCGTTACCGCCGACACCCGCGCGACCGCCATCCGCATCGGCAACCCCGCGAGCTGGCGCAAGGCCGCACGCGTCATCGCCGCGACCGGCGGCTGGTGCGAGCAGGTAAATGAAGACGAGATCGCCCTCGCCAAGGCCCAGATCGGCGCGGAGGGAATCGGCTGCGAACCCGCCAGCGCCGTCACCCTTGCGGGCGTGAAGAAGCTGGTGAAATCTGGTCATATCCAGTCGGGCGAACGCGTGGTGCTTATTCTGACCGGCCACACGCTCAAGGACCCGGAATACACCATCGACTTCCACAAGGACCTGCTCGCCACCGGTATCGCCGAAGCAAACCCGTATCGCAAACCGCCACTCGTGCTGGAAGCGAACGAACATGCGGTCCTGTCCGCGCTGGAAGCGGAGATGAAACAGCCGTGAGTGGGATAACAGCCCTGAGCCGGAT
>CBAAAH010000173.1:0-6309 GCA_964658865.1 uncultured Granulicella sp. | reverse complement strand
TGGTGCATGGCATGGAGCAGACAGGTGCGCGCGCTGGCGATACCGTCGTTGTGGTCGGTGCGGGGCCGATCGGGCTGATGTTTTTGCGGGTGGCGCAGGTGCTGGGCTGCCGGGTGATTGCGGTGGTCAAGCGGGCGGACCAGGTGGAGAGCGCGCGACGGTTTGGTGCGACCGAGGTGGTGCGCATCGGGCCGGAGGTGGATACCGTCGCAGCGGTGCGCGCTCTGACCGAAGAGGGCGAGGGCGCGGACGTTGTGGTGGAGTGCGTGGCGACGCCGCAGAGTTGGGAAGAGGCCGTGGCGATGGTGCGCAAGGGCGGAATGGTCAACCTGTTTGGTGGGCCGCCGAGCGGGACACGGGTGTCGTTCGACACCAACCGTTTGCACTACGGAGACATCACGCTAAAGGCAACGTTTCACCATACACCGCAGACGTGCCGCCGCGCCTTTGACCTGATCTGCCGGGGCGAGATGCAGACAGAAGATTTCATTACCGCACGCGCCAGTCTGGCCGAGGTGCCGGCAGTGTTTGAGCGCATGCTGGCACGCGGCGCGGGAGCGACCCTGGAGATCAAGACGGCCATTATGCCGGAGGGTGCCCTGTGAGTTCCGTGGCGGCGCAAAACCGGCTGGAGGGTGCGCCGGCGGAGTTTCTGGAACCGGCGGTGCGGCCCTCGCCGGCCGAGGCGCAGGCCTGGTGCAAGGCACTGGCGACCTCGCACTACGAAAATTTTCACATTGCGACAGGGCTGTTGCCAAAAAAGCTGCGTCCACATTTTTATGCCGTGTACGCCTACTGCCGCGTGGCGGATGACTTGGGCGACGAGGTGCCGGACACTGCCGTTGCTACGCGTTTGCTGGGGACATGGAGTGCAATGCTGGAGGAATGTTTCGACGCACCGCAGCAGTCGCGCCACCCAGTGTTCGTGGCGCTTCGGCCTTCCATTCAGGCATGCGATCTGCCGCGCTTACCGTTTCTCGCTTTGATTCGTGCGTTCCAGCAGGACCAGGTAAAGACGCGGTTTGCGTCTGTCAGCGAACTGAAGGCGTACAGCGAAGACAGTGCCAATCCGGTGGGCCGGCTGGTGCTGCTGTTGTGCGGCTACCGGGACCCAGTGCTGCATGCACTGGCCGACCGGACGTGTACGGGGCTGCAACTGGCAAATTTCTGGCAAGATGTGAGCGAGGATTTATTCGAGCGTGACCGAATCTATTTGCCGGCGGATCGCATGGCATTTTATGGCGTGACGGAGGAGATGCTGCGCACGGGCGTGGAAACGGACGGGTACCGGGCGTTGCTGCGCGAACTGGTATCGGAGACCCGGGCGATGCTGCTGGAAGGTGCTTCGCTGATCGACCGCGTGGATCGTGAATTGGCGGCAACGCTGCGGCTGTTTTCCGCGGGCGGGCTGGCGATTTTGCGTGGGATCGAACGCATTGGGTTTGACACACTGTCTCGGCGACCCGAGGTGTCGAAGGGCGAGAAGCTGGCGCTGTTGGCGGGCGCCGGCCTGGGTAAGCTGGGCATTCATCGTGGGTCGCGGGGGCTGCGGTGACGCCGGAGTTGCAGGAGGCGTTTACGCGCTGCCGTGCGATTGCGCGGCGCGAGGCAAAAAACTTTTACTTCGCGTTTGTGGCCCTCCCCCGGTCGAAGAGCGATGCCATGTGCGCGATGTACGCCTTCATGCGGCGAGCGGACGATATTGCCGATGATGAGTCGTTGCCGATCAATGAGCGGCGTGTGCTGATGCGGCGATGGAGCGACGCATTTCATCAGGATGCGGCGTTTACGGACGACGATCGGCTGGTGTTTGCCGCAGTGCGGGAAACGCAGCGGCGGTACCGGATCGGCGACGATCTCCTGGATGAATTGATCGCTGGCACGGCAATGGACTTGGCGGAGGCTCTGCCGTCAGGTGTCGTTCGTATCGGGGGCACCCAGGTTCCAGGTTTCGGCATGCGTGAATTTGATTGTTATGAGACCGTCGAAGCTCTGGACCGTTACTGCTACCTTGTGGCGAGCGTTGTGGGCTTGGTGACGATCCGGATTTTCGGCTGTACCGATCCACGTGCGGATGCGCTGGCCGTGTGTATGGGCAAGGCATTTCAATACACGAATATTCTGCGTGACGTGCGTGAGGATGCGGAGCGCGGACGGATATACCTGCCGCTGGACATGCTGCGGGTGCATGGGGCCGGACTTGAAGATGTGGTTGCCGCAGCGAAGGGTGGTGCGGTAACGCCGGAATTGCGGGCTGCACTGTTTGCGATGGGAGAGCGTGCGGAGGAATTTTACGGCGCGCGACAGGAACTGGTGCCGCTGCTGGCACGAGACAGTCGGCCGGCGATGCAGGTGTTGATCCGGATTTACCATGCGCTGTTTGGGAAAATCCGGCGCAAACGGTATGCGGTGTTTGGGAAGCGGGCAAGCGTGGCAACCGCCTGGAAGCTGGCGATTCTGGTGCGTGGGCTGGTGGAAAGCGCGATGGGGCGAATCGGATGACGCCGCGATTCGATGTCGTGGTGGTCGGAGCCGGGCTTGCCGGGTTGGCGGCGTCTTCGGCTCTGGCGCGTGCAGGGGCCAAGGTCGCGATTGTGGATCGACGGCCCTTTGTCGGAGGCCGTGCGTACTCGTATGCGCACCCGGTTGTGGAGGAGATTGTCGACTCCCAGCATGTGCTGGTTGGCGCGTGCACGGCGCTGCGAAAGCTTTGCACGGATGCGGGCGTGGCGGACCGGATTCGCTGGTACGACGCATATACGTTTTTGGAGCCGGGTGGCCGGCGGTCGGTGTTGCAGCCTGGCTTTCTGCCCTCGCCGGGGCATAATGCGTTGTCTTTTTTGCGGGCCGGCATGCTGGGCCTGGACGACAAGATCGCGATTTCGCGTGGCTTGATGTCGTTTCTGCGGGGATCTCCGTCGAACGATGCGGAGAGCGTGGCGCACTGGCTCCAGCGAACCGGCCAGCCGGAGGGCGCGGTGCGGCACTTCTGGCGACCGGTCGTAATTTCCGCCTTGAACGACTCCCTGGACCGCTGCTCGATGAAGTACGCGGGCCAGGTGTTTCACGAGACGTTTCTGAAGAGTGCGGAGGGTGGGCGGTTTGGCATTCCGTCATTGCCGTTGTCGGAGTTTTACGGGCATGTTGCCGAGGATGCGGTACGCCATGGGGCCGCGCTTTGGGAGAGCTTCGCGGTGCGGTCTGTATCGCAGGTTTCAAAAGGGTGGGAAATCGCCGGGGATCGCGAGGTTCTGCGGGCGGATAAGCTAGTGCTTGCGGTACCGTTCGATCAGGTGGCTCCGCTGCTTGCACCGAAGGTGTTCTCCCAGGCGCTACCACTGGGACTGGAGCCGTTTCGGCATAGCCCCATTACGACGATTCACCTGTGGTATGACCGCGAGGTGACGGACCTAGACCACGCGGCGCTGCTGGATACGACCATCGAGTGGATGTTTCACAAGTCGCGCATTCGGGGGTGGGACGCTGCGCGCGGAAGCTACGTGGAACTGACGATTTCGGCGTCCCACCCGCAGTTGAAGCAGTCGCCGGACGAGGTATTTCGGCGAGCATTGACGGAGTTCGAAGGCTTTTTTCCGGCGGCACGGACGGCGGTGCTGCGAAAGCACCTGGTGTTGAAAGAAGCCAAGGCGACGTTCAGCGTGGTGCCCGGGCTGGATCGCTTTCGGCCGTCGCAGGAGACACCGGTTCAGGGACTGTTCCTTGCGGGGGACTGGACGCGGACGGGGTGGCCCTCGACGATGGAAGGCGCGGTGCGCAGCGGGTATCTTGCAGCCGAAGTGGTGACGGGTAAGCGGGTGTTGCCGGGGGATTTGCCGGCGGCCGGGTTGATGAAGGTGCTGGCTCGGTAGTTCGTCCGCCTTCGAAACTCATATCTCAGAAGTGAGACATGGGCCTTGGATCGTTGCTGCTAGCGGGCGAGCAGGGCAACGCCGGCGCAGACGAAGAGGGCGGCGAACCAGCGGCGGCGGTCGACATTCTCTTTAAGGAAGAACTTTGCAGCTACCGCGGTAGTGACGAAGGTCAGCGAGTTGGTTGCGGGGGCTACGAGCGAGAGGTCGGCTCCGCTGAGCGCGAAAAGCAGCGCAAAAAAGCTGATAGCCATGCAGCCGATACCGGCAATCAGTCGCGGCTCGGAGATTACGGCGCGGATGGCTCCGGGCAGGCCGCTCTGGGCGCGAATCGCGTCGAGGTCGCCGACGCGGGTCATCGCAGCGGCGATGAGCGTTTCGCCGATCGTGGCGCCCAGGACCATGACCACAATCGTGGTTCCTGTGTGCAGTTGCGCAAGGGTCATATAGCTGCTTCCGTAGCAATCTCGCGTTCGGTTTTAGAAGGGCCATTGGCGACAAAGCCGACGCCGGCGACGATGAGTGCGATGCCGAGCCAGCGCAGGGGCGAGATTGTCTCATGCAGCCACATCCGGCCGATTATTGCGGTGATGACGTTGCCGAAGGCAGTCGCGGGCTGCACGAAGGTAAGGTCGGCCCAACTGAGCGCCGTCATGTACGATCCCATGAAGCTTATGAGCACGACGATGCCAATGAGCACCCACGGGTTGAGCAGCGCGTGTAGCAGCAGGCCGAGGTGTTGCGGCGAGACTAGACCGACCTGGCGCATGCCGCGGCTCAGAAGCGCATCGCCGATAGATGCGCCGAGCATGACGACGAGCAGGATGAGGTATTGCGAGGCTTTTAGCCTGTGGGACATACGTCTATTTTAGTTGGGTGATGCGTGCTGCAGCAGAAAAGCCCGGCGAGTGCCGGGCCTTTCTGCCGATTTCGCGGCGTTACGCATTCATGCTGACGGATTCCTGCGCTTTAAGGGCATTTTCTTCCCGCTTCAGGCGTGAGGCCTTGTTGCGCTGGGAGCGGAGCTTCATAAAAGCCTTGGCTTCGACATAGAGGCGCGGCACGTCGCGGTTGACGACAGCCTTCCAGACGACGCGGAACGCGGCCTTCGGGCGGAAGTAGTACTCGTCGTAAAAGCGGTGGACCATCTCCATCACATACTCCGTCGGCAGGCCGGGGTACTCGATGTGCGCCATTTGATGACCGCCGGTGTCGTTCATGATTTCATTGGTGATGAAACCATTCTTCTCGGCGTAATCGTAGAACTCCGTGCCGGGGTAGGCGTGGGCAACCGAGACCTGGATGGTCTCGCAGTCCAGCGTCTTGGCGAAGTTGATCGTGTTGCGGATCGACTCCTTGGTTTCACCGGGCAGGCCCAGAATGAAATCGGCGTGAATGACGAGGCCGAGGTCGTGGCAATCCTTGACGAAGTCGCGCGCGCGCTCGATGGTGGCGCCCTTCTTGATGTTCTTGAGGATTTGCGGGTCGCCGGATTCGAAGCCGACGATGAGCAGGCGGCAGCCGGCCTCCTTCATGGCCTTGAGGGTATCGCGGTCTGTGGTGACGCGACTGGTGCAGGACCACGTGATGCCGAGTGGCTTGAGCTTGCCGCAGAGCTCGATGGTGCGCGCCTTCTGAATGTTGAAGGTATCATCGTCGAAGAAGAATTCCTTCACTTCTGGAAAGTTTTCTTTGGCCCACTTCATCTCGGCAGCGACGTCGTCGGACGAGCGCTTGCGCCACGCATGCCCGCTCAGGGTCTGCGGCCATAGACAGAAGGTGCACTGCGCCGGGCAGCCGCGGGTGCTATAGAGCGAGATGTAGGGGTGCAGCAGGAACGGGACGTTGTACCGGGTAACGTCCATGTCACGCTTGTAGATCTTGGTTGCCCAGGGCATCGCATCCAAGTCGTCGACTTGGGCGCGGTCGGCGTTGTGCTGGATGGTGCCGTCATCGTTGCGGTAGCTGATGCCGAGGATTTCGTTCATCGGCTTGTGTTGTGCGAACTCCACGACGGCGAAGTCGAACTCGCGGCGACAGACGAAGTCGATGGCGGAACACTCGTTCAGGGCGCGGTCGGGGTCGGTGGTGACCGGCGGACCGACAAAGGCGATCTTGATCGTTGGATTGATCTTCTTGATCGCCTGCGCCATGGCGTGGTCGCCGGCCCAGCCCACGGTCGACGTGAACAGGACGAGAAACTCGTAACCCTTTGCGATCTGAATTGTTTCGTCGGCGGAGACGTGGTGCGGCGGAGCGTCGAGAAGGCGCGAACCTTCGAGCATGCCGGCCGGGTACGCGAGCCACACGGGGTACCAGTACGACTCAATTTCACGGGTGGCGGGCCAGCGGCTGCTGGCGCCGCCATCAAAGTTCTCGAACGAGGGCGGGTTGAGTAAAAGCGTTTTCAGAACCATGTCGATGCCTAAGTTTACCATTT
>CBAAAH010000172.1:0-6313 GCA_964658865.1 uncultured Granulicella sp. | reverse complement strand
GTCTCGATGTGGTGCTTGAACTCTGGTGAGCCCGGTTGGTACATGTTGCGCGCGTACCACTCGTTGCCCCATGCCGGTACGGAAAACAGGCCCCAGTGGATAAAGATGCCGAACTTTGCATCGGCAAACCAGTCAGGCGTCTGGTGCTGCGCGAGGCTTTGCCAATCGGCACGAAATGGCCCGGTGGCGATGGTCTTCTGCAGCGTCTGCAACTGCCGCTGCCGCGCGCCATCGATCTTGTTGGTCGACACCTGCCAGCGATGATCCTTCTCCTGCGCCGACAGGTTGTCCGTGGGCGCAGTCTGGCTGCGTGCAACGCCACCAACCAGCAACAGCGCCGACAGCAGAAGGGAAGTGCGCGAGGCAAACGTGCGGATGGAGAAGAGGCGTGGCATGGGAAGTCCTTTCGTGGTGCCGTAACGACTTAAAAGAGAACAACGGCCTTTTAGCACAAGATCGAAAGCGAATCGTTGACGAAATGGTATTAACGCAAATTCGCCTTCGTCTGCAGCGGCAGATCGCTGGACGACCCGCCGACCGCGACCGTGTACGCTCCCGGCAGCCAGGTCCACGTCTCATGCGGCTCGTCCCATACGCCCAGCGCGAGTTTCTCCAGTGGCACGGTCACCGTTTTCCGCTCGCCCGGTCGCAGCATGGTACGCTGCCATCCCGCCAACCGCTTGAAGTGTTCGCCGCTGGCCGCGGGTAGGCCGACGTACACCTGGCTCACTTCCGCACCGGGGCGCGCACCCGTGTTCTGCACGGTAAAGGTGGCCGTCCTTGCCACCGCATCCACCTGCAATCCGCCGTAAGCAAATGTCGTGTACGACAGCCCAAAACCGAACGGAAACAGCGGCTGCTTGCCCTCGGATTGAAACCACTTGTACCCGAAACGTACGCCCTCCGTGTAGTCCGCGGGAAAGCTCGACCTCTTCTCTTCCTCTACCCAGTGCTCGGGCAGGCCGCCGTTCTTCGTCTGGTACGTCATGCCGAAGATGCGCGTGTGCGGCAGGTCGTTTTCCGACTTGGCAAACGTAATCGGCAGTTTGCCCGACGGCGTCACCGTGCCGAAGATCACGTTCGCCATCGCCTGCGCACCGCCGATGCCGGGGTACCACGTCTCCATTACGCCGGCGACGGCATCGAGCCACGGCATCGCTACGGGATTGCCGGTTTCCAGCACCACGACTGTCTTTGAATTGCTTTTCGCCACCGCCGCAATCAGCGCGTCCTGATTGCCCGGCAGCGCCAGCGTCGGCGCATCGCCACCCTCGCTCATGTACTGGTCAGCGAAGACGAGTACGGCATCCGCGTCCTTGGCTGCAGCCGCGGCAGCGGCGATGTCGGTGCCCGCAACAAACGTCACCTCGGCACCCGGCGCATGCTCCCGTACATACCGCAGCGGCGACGACGGAAAGTACACCTCCTGCCCCCAGCGCGAAGGCCGTGTCGGATCGACCGGATCGCCTCCCGGCGGGTCCACCTGTGCCGATCCGCCGCCAGACATCACGCCCACATCCGCATGCGCACCGATCAGCACGATCTTGCGCACCGACGCGGCGTTCAGCGGCAGTGCGCCGTTCGCATTCTTCAGCAGGACGATGCTTTCTTCTTCAATGTGCTGCGCATCGTCGCGGCCCTGGAACGGGTCGACAACCTTGCGCGGCATCGGCGGGTGATCGATCACGCCGGCGGCAAACATCGACCGCAGCAGCCGGTGCACCATGTCGTCCAGCCGCGCCTGCGGCACCTCGCCGGCCTTCACCGCATCCGCCAGGCCCTGGCCGAAGTGCTCGGTTCCGGGCATCTCCATGTCCAGCCCGGCCAGCGCCGCCTTGGCCGTGGTGTGCGTCGCCTCCCAGTCGGACACGACAAAGCCCGGGTACTTCCACTCATGTTTCAACACATCGGTCAGCAGCCACTTGTTCTCGCACGCCCAGTCGCCGTCGACCTTGTTATAGCTGCACATTACGCTGGCCGGGTGACCGATGCGGATGCCGATCTCAAACGCCAGCAGGTCGCTCTCATGCGCGGCTTTTTTGGTCATGTGCACATCCACTACGGTGCGGCCGGTCTCCTGGTCGTTCAGCGCGAAGTGTTTGATATCGCCCATGACATGGTTATCCTGCACGCCCGCAATCACGTGGCCCACGGTCGTTCCGGCAAGCACCGGATCTTCGCCGGGGTACTCGAACAGCCGCCCGTTGCGTGGATCGCGCGCCAGATTCACGCCGCCGCCGATGCTCTGGTTGTAGCCCTGCGCGCGCAACTCGCGGCCGATTACATCGCCATACAGGTGCGCCGCGTCCGTATCCCAGGCCGCCGCCGCGCCCAGCACGGAAGGCAGCAGCGTCGCATACCGACTCTGCGGCGCGGCCATGCGCACGCCCACCGCACTGTCCGCCTGCTGCAGCGACGGAATGCCCAGCCGCGGAATGCCCTCGACCTCGCCCGCGCCGCCGTTGTTATCGAGCGGCACCGGCGCACCGGCGCGCAACGGACCCCAGCCGATGCCATGCACGAGCTGAATTTTCTCCGCCGGCGTCATCTGCCGCACCACCAGGTCGGCGCGCTGATCCGGCGAGAGTGCCGCATTCATCCACGGCCGATCGGGTGCTGCAACTGCCGGGTGCTGCGCCACGGCTGCCGTGGCAAGCGTGCAAACGGCTGCAACGCACAGGCGAGACAAGCCGCGAGAAGGACGGGATACGTTCATGCAAAGAACCTCTGGGTACAACACATCTTGAACTATAAAAGACAGGCAAGTTGTAACAAATGCAACAGGCCCACTGGCTCGCTACGGCGTCACGGCCAACGTCGCACGCTGCAGAATCGTGTCGGACGAACTGCCCACGCGTACCTCGACCCGGTCGGCCTCCAGGGTCCACGCATGCGCCGTCTCATCCCAGAAACGCAGGTCGTCCGCGCGCAAGTGCAGCGTTACCGGCATGCTCTCGCCGGCTCGGATGGCGACCCGCTGAAAGTCTTTCAACTCTTCCACCGGCCGGCTCACCCGCGAACCCTGGTGCGCCGCGTAAAGCTGCACGACCTCCTCGCCGTCGCGTGCACCGGTGTTCGTCACGGTCACGGTCGCCGTTACCGTCCCACCGTGCTGCAACGTATGGGTGCTTAGCTTCAGATCGCTGTACGCAAACGTCGTGTAACTCAATCCGTAGCCGAACGCATATAGCGGCTTCTTCGTCGCGTACAGGTACGTGCGGCCGTCGCGCAGGTTGTAGTCCATCATCGGCGGCAGGTCGTTCATGCTGGCGGGCCACGTTTGCGTCAGGCGGCCGGCCGGGTTGGTGTCGCCGAACAGCACATCGGCCAGGCCCACGCCCTGCATTTCGCTGTTGTGCGTCATCTGCACAATGGCGGGCACATGCTCCTGCGTCCACGTGGTGGTGTACGGAAAGCTCGTCTGCAGCACCACCACCGTGTGCGGATTCGCGGCGAACACCGCCTTTGCCAGCGACTCCTGCTCCAGCGTCATGCTCTTGCGGTCGATGGCTTCCTTGCCGTCGCTCGGCACCGGGCACTTGAACCAGCCGGCATCGCACGTCGGGTGGTTGCCGATGATGACGATGGCCACGTCCGCCGATTTCGCCAGCGCCGCCGCCTGCGCGGGATCGCTTCCATCGCTGAAACGCACCTGCGCACCCTTCGCGCGTTCGCGAATGCCGGCCAGCGGCGTCACGGTAAACGGCGGCGTGCCGCTGTACCAGTCCAGCGTGACGCGATCGGCCAGCGGTCCGATGACGGCGATGGACTTCGGCGTGGCCAACGGTAGAACGTTTCCCTGGTTTTTCAGCAGCACGATCGACTCATCCGTCGCTTTGCGCACCAGCGCGCGGCTCTGCGCGGACCACCACGGATCGCTCCCCGCCGCCGTTCCCTCGCCAATGGCGTTGTACTTCGCGCCCGGGTCCAGCATGCCCAGCCGCAGCATCACGCGAAATACGCCGCGCAGATTGCCTGCGATCTCGGCCTCGCTCACCAGCCCCTGCGTCACGGCATCGCGCATCGGCTGGCGGAAATCATCCAGAAACTGGTTGATGCCCGCGTGAATGCTCGCTGCCGCGGCATGCGGCAGGTCGGGAAAGGCATGGTGCTGCTTTACCAGGTTGCCCAGCGCGCCGCCGTCCGTGCACAGAATGCCATCGAAGCCCCACTCCTTCATTACCACCCCGCGCAGCACAGGATTCACCTCCATGGGCGTGCCGTTCCACGCGTTGTAGGCGGTCATCATGCTGTTCGCATGGCCATTCTGGATCGCCATGCGAAAGGGAACGGAGTAATACTCGCGAAACAGTCGCTCATCGAAGTTGGAGGACGAGCTGTCGCGCAGGTCCTCATTGCTGTTCGCCAGAAAATGCTTCAGCAGCGAAGCCGTGGCCCAGTATTTCGGATCGTCGCCCTGAAGCCCGCGCGTAAACGCTGTCGCCATGGTGCCCACCAGAAACGGGTCTTCGCCGTAGCTTTCTTCACTGCGGCCCCATCGCGGATCGCGGCTCAGATCGGCATTGGGTGCCCGCACCACGCGACCGCCTCGATGGTATTTCCCGAAGGCATCATCGGTTTCAAACGCCTCAAGCGCAGCCACTTTTTGAAGCAGCACCGGGTCCCACGTCTGCCCTAAACCGCGCGCCTGCGGGAAGGTGGTCGTCGGAATCACTGCCTCGTTTTTACCCTCCCAGTGACCGGGGCCGCCCAGCGCCAGGCCGTGCAGGCCTTCCACATGGCCGGTGCCCACCACGCCCAGCCGCGGAACGGTCGGGTCGGTGCTCAGCGCGCCGATCTTTTCATCCAGCGTCATGCGGCCCAGCAGGTCGGTGATGCGGGCTTCGGCGTCGAGTTTCGTGTTCTGAAACGGATACGGCCCTTGCGCCGCGGCAGCGCCGGCCAGCACCCCAAACAGCAGGCATGCCGTCGTAAAGAGGGCGGGACGGACAGTGCGAGGAGGACGGCTCATGAGGATGTTCTCTTCCGTTTTTCATTGCGTCGCGCGTGGTGGCTGAAGTGCGTGTTGCTTAGTAGGTGGTGAGCCGCACACGCAGTGTCACCGGCTTGTCGGTAAAGTTCAGGCCGTAGTCTGTCTGGTCACCGTTCCAGATGCGGCTGCGCTGCCACTGCCCATCGTGGTAGCTGCCCTCTTCCACCGCGACCCACATCCGTTGGTCCCGATCCTTGGGCGCGGTCAGCGCGGTAAAGTCCACACGGCAGTGCATGCCCGTCACCAGGAACTCGTCCGGCCCAAGCTGCACCAGCAACGCCTCGCCCATCGGCTCTTGATTGCCCGGCGGAGGCTGCTGCGTGTACTTAATGGGTAGGCCGTACGACACCGTCGCCGACCAGTGCGGCGCGGGTAGGTCCTTCGATCTGAAATCGATTGCGCTGGTATGCATCGCGGCAGGCTCGGCCGCGCCACGCACCCGGTCTTCGCGAATCCACTGCGCCAGATTGCGCCCCATGGGCGCGACCGCCTCGTAATTGCGCGCAAACGGCACCACATTGGCATCACTCAACTCCGATGCGCCCACTGGGTGCTCCGCGTAGCTCGTCCGGTCCATGCCGAACGGCGAAAACCCGAACGCCCCGTGTCCCAGCGCGGAAAAAAAATACCGCGCATACGTCGGCTGGTTGTTGATTTCCGGCACGAACAGCGCATTCCACGGCAAGGCATACTGCTGCAGAATCGCCGCAACCTTGTCGTCTTCCGGCAGGTAGATGTCCGGCTCCAGGCCGTTCAGCGTCGGCGCGACCGCGTGCCACAGTGGCAGCACGTCGAACGTCGGCCCACCCGTCTCAAAGCTCAGCAGCGCGCCGGGATGCAGCGGGTCGCGCAACGCGGTGTTCGCGTAGAGCGGCAGGGCGAGTTCGTGCTTTCCCGCCTGGGCCACCTGCTCCACGTAGCGCGCGACCGACCACGCGCAAAAGAACTCATCCGCATCCGCGCCGAAGACTTCGGCCCAGCTACCCTTCGCCCCAGCCTTGCCCATGGCCTGCAACACCGCCGGCGGCACGGGCTGGGCAAACACACGGTTTGCTTCGGAGCCAAAGTCGCGCACGCCGCCCCATAAGCCAGCCTCGTTCTCCACCTGCATCATGACCACGGTGTGCTGCGGATCCACCTCTTTCAGGTGCCGCATCAGCGCCGCAAACGCCCGCTTGTCTGCCGCCAGCGTCTGCTCCCCAAAGGGCGACAGCGAAAACAGCCGCTTGCCGTCCTTGTTCTGTACCAGTGGAAACCGCTGTGGATCGCGCTTCATCCACTCCGGCGCATACCCGGGGCTACCGTTCTTCCACGTGCCGA
>CBAAAH010000171.1:0-6337 GCA_964658865.1 uncultured Granulicella sp. | reverse complement strand
AAGCGTCACGGCAGCACATTCGCGCGCTAGGTTCGCCGCCGCCCAGCGGTCTGTCCAGCCAGCCTCAATCACCAGGTCGGCGATGTATCCCGCGGGGCACGCCGGGTCAGGATCCAGCACGTGAACCTTGTAGCCCATCGATCGCGCGGCGATGCCCATCATGCGGCCGAGCTGGCCGCCGCCAAAAATGCCCAGTGTCGCTCCCGGCAGCACCGCCTTCCGTTCCCCTGTGCTCACGCGCACTCCCCTGCCGGCGCACTCTCGTCGCCGTTCAGTACTTCCTGCAACACGACGGCTTCCCGCGCCGCTCGCCACGCCACCAGCCGGTCGCCCAGCGCCGCATCCGTGGTCGCAAGCATGGCGATGGCCAGCAACGCCGCATTCACCGCGCCCGGCTCGCCAATGGCCAGCGTTCCCACGGGGATACCCTTCGGCATCTGTACGATGCTCAGCAGGGCGTCCATGCCCTGCAGCGCAGTCGCATTTACCGGCACCCCAAGCACCGGCACGATCGTCTTCGCCGCCAGCATGCCCGGCAGGTGTGCCGCGCCGCCCGCACCCGCGATCAGGACGCGCAATCCACGTTCCCGCGCAGAACCTGCGTATTCAAACAGCAGATCCGGTGTGCGATGCGCACTCACCACGCGCGCCTCATGCGCAATGCCGAACTCCTGCAGCAGCCGCACTGCCGAGCCCATTACCGCGTAGTCGCTTTTCGATCCCATCACTACGCCCACCAGTGGCGTCGCCGTCGTTCCCTCGGTCATCCCCGCAGTATACGGCGCAGTTGCCGCAACAGGATCACAGGCACTCCAAAGTGTCTGGGGTAACCCACGCCATCCTGCCATGACGTGGGCCGCACTGCTTTCCCGTTTACTTCGAGGCCCAGATTATTTCGAGGCCCAGATGCTCGCGTTCAGGCAAGCCACCACGCCGTCGATCACCAGTCCCAGGCCGGCAACGAACTTGTCCCCGTCTGCAATGGTTTTTGCGGCAATCGCATCCGTAATCTTGATGGCGGAACTTGCAATTTCCAGCGCCGCCGTCTTCTTGTCCATTCCCGTCTTCGCTCCATAAATCGCCTCGATGCCCTGAATCAGGCTGGGCAGCAGTGCCAATCCCCGCAAAAAAAGCTTCAAGAAATCCATCCTTTCTCCTTCCTCTCTGTCACGCCATGCGCAACGGCAAACTACTTTTTCCAAAAGTCCAAACCGACGTGAAACACCGTGAGCGCGACGCTCATCAAGCCGCCCACACCCTTCATCCGCTGCACGGTACGCTCATGCCGTTCCACGCGCTCTTCCAGGTGCGTCAGTCACCCTGGCTGGCCCACCCCGATCAGGGCGTGCACCTGCGTCTTCAGTGCACTCAGGTCACTCAGAACCTGCGCTTCGAAATCCGTCATTTCTCCTCCTTACCGCCGACCGCCGTGTTCGCGGCAGCACCCGGTTACCCGTTAGCTGGTTGGCAAATGCGTGACCACCACGCTTGATCGCGCCGAATACAGCGGCGGTGTGGAGCCGTCATACATGCGCACGTAAAAACGTTCCTGGTACGCCAGCCGCGGCACGCTAAAGCTGCGTACCGGGCTGCGCAGCACCAGGTCGACCCCGGATGTGCCCCATCCGCCATCGCGTCGTCGCACCTCAAATCCGCCACCGTTAGGTGCGATCAGGCCCGCGTCGATCTGCAGTGCCGTCGTCGTCGCGCTTACTACCTGTGCGTTCTGCAGGTTCGCCAGAATGGCCGTGGCGCTTACCGCCACAGGGAGCGGCACCTCCGTCGCCAGCGTGCCGGTCGTTGTGAACGACAGCCCATTGTTTTTTGTCTGTGCAAACTCGACGTCATACCGCAGCACCTCCGGCACCGCGTGCTCATCTTTTACAACGACGCGCTTTACCGGCACCTGCACCGCTGCCGCACCGCCCACCGCAGGCAGGGCAAGCTGGTCGCCCGGCTGCACGTCCGCAACCTGCTGCGGATTGACCAGCGTGCAAACCCCCGCAACCCCGGTCGACGGGCTGGCCGCAAACGCCAGCAACGCCTGTGCCGCGGCCTGGCAATCCGCCGTGCTGCGTGCCGCCGGCGCATGTACCGCGCCCATCCACACAGGCGACCCAGGCAGGCCCAGGGTCTGTGCCGCCGTAAGCGCAGTTGCATTCTGCACCCGTGCAAACGCCCGTTCCCCGGGACGGTACAGCACGGTAAAGGTCTCATTGGGCGCAGGCACGCGGCCCGGCCAAAAATGCAGCGCACTGCCGCTCAGCGCAAAGTCTGCGCCCTCGTCTGCCGTGCCTTCGCGCCGCACCAGCGTCGCGCCACTCGGCAGCGTGCTGGTTACCCAGGCGGAGCCGGTCTGCTTCAGCGTGCAGTTCCCCGCCGTCATCAGCAGATTCACACTATTGACCAGCCCAAACACGCACCGTGCCGGCGCGTTCGCAATCGCACCCGCATACAGCACCGTCGCCACTGTACTTGACGCCAGGCCCAGGTCCTGAATCTCTAGCACAACCTGCAGCGGCGCACTCACCAGGCCGCCGCCAAAGCTCTGCAGCGCGCCGTTGACGATGGCTTCATAGCTGCTCAGCACACGCTGCATCTCCGTGCAGTGCAGACGCAGGCGCAGCGTGTACATGTGCGTCGGATCGAACGTGAACGCCGTGCCGCTTTCTACCCCGTTCACCAGCGCAACGATCGTCTTTGCGCCCGCGGTTCCCTTCACGCGAAACCCCGCAACACAGTTCGGCATCGTCACGATGTTGGAGTACATGCCCAGCAGCACGCCATCACTGCCCGCCTGCAGTGTCACGCTACTCAGTTCGGCGACCAGGGTCCCGCCCATCTCTACCCTGGTCGTCGCCACCATCGTGGTCTGCCCGTCAAAGCCGTTGCCGCCGCTCACCAGCAGGCCACCGCTGCCGAAGCCGATGTGCTGGCCCGTATCCACCAGCGTCCAGGCCTGCGCCCGAAACTGCGATGCGTCGAAGCTGTCTGCCAGCAGCGTCTCCGTGCCGCTCGCGCGATACGGGGTTTCCAGCAGCGTGAACGCAGAAGTCGTGCCATCCCCGGCAAATAGTTCTGTCGCGTAAGTGGTCGCTTCCATGGAGCCGCTCAGCGTCACATCCGCCGCCAGCAGATTCAGTTCGTCCGCAGGCAGCGCCTTCAGGGAAACGGCGCTGCTTTCCAGCGAAACCGTATGCGTCACCGACGTTGCCGGCTGCAACGAAACCACCGTCGGCGTGCCCACCAGCCATGCATCTTCCACGGCTTCTACCTGGACGAGTTGTGCTTCGCCGGTAGACGTCTGCACCGCCGCGTGCGGCAGCGGCACCCGCGTCACATACCCCTTGAACAGCGACACGCCCGCATTGCTGTTCACCAGCACGCGCGCACCCATCACCGGTACGCTCAGTCCAGATCCGGTAGGGTCCAGCGTGGCCGTGCAAAGCGTCCATGCGTCGCTCTGACGGGTAATCGTCAACGGTCCCGCCGTGATGACGGCTGAACCATAATCCACCGGCCCCTGCCCGTCCAGGTTATCGATTAAGACCTGCATCCCAACCCCCTCACAAGGCACGCCCCGGTGCCGGCAGATAACTGCGGAAGCACAATACCGCCGCGCCATCGTTGCCATCCGTCACCGGCAGCGCGGTAAAGTTCGCCCGCAGCCGCCAAAGCTCTAGCCCGGCCGCCAGCGCGCTTGTCACCTCGGCATTGCCTGGCGCCGCCTGCAGCCGCGGGTAGTGCAGCAGCAGCCTGTCTCCCTGCACGCCGTCTAGCACAAACAAGGCAGAAACCTCCGGCACATAGGCCCCGCCCAGCCGGTCGGTAAAGCCTTCCACCACCGCCAGGCTCATGCCTCCAATCGGCGCACCCGCCGGCAATGGCGAAGCCAGCGTCACGGTCATCGAACCCGGCGTGGTAGAAATCCCAACCACACGGCCCACATTCAGGCTCACCCGCCGCACATAGTCCACACCCGCGCCAACGCTCGTCGCGTTCAGCAGATTGGTCCCGGCAATGCCGCTGCCCAGCAACCCCGTCTGGCCTGTGTAATCCACATCCACCACCACGGCATCGCCTGCATTTACGTTCGACCCGGCGGCTAGCTGCAGAACGGTCGCGGTCGATCCCGTCAACACAGGCATGGCCATTTCAGCTTGGCCGCCGCTGTCGTCGTTCGCCCCACCGTTGCCGCGCCGCAGCAGGTTCATGCTCTGCGACCCGCCGCTCAGCAGCAGCGCCGGCTTGCTCCAGTTGGTAAGCGTGCAACTCACCTGCGCACTTACCCCGGTGCGCGCACGCGTCTTCACCATCGCTGGCGTCCCGCTCGCAACGTCGGTAAAGGTGGTCTCCGCCTCACGCTTCAGGTCCAGCACGTTGCCCATGTCCAGCCATCCATTTGGGGGTGCCGTCACCGCAAACCGCCCCAGCAACGACGAGTCGAACACCGAGGCCGACCCGCTCACCACCGCATTCACAAACAGCCGAACCCCGCGCACCGCAAGCGGCACCGCCGCCGAAACCGTTGTCACAGATCCGCTCATGCCGCCTCCTTCCACGCGAACACATCCACCGTCACGGTGCGCTGCAACCTGTCCGTCGCCACCTTCACCGGTCCCATTGCCGCGTCACTCCAAAACACATTCGTCGCCATCGCCGCGGCGGTTCCCGTGTCATATGCCTGCTTCAGCACCTGCGCCGGCTGCAGAATGGTCAGCAGTTCCGTGTCCATCGCGTCCAGCACGCGCCCGCGATCCATGCCCGCAACCTCGCCGGAACCTTCGGCCGCATAGCGAATCTCGCACCGCTCGGAATGCAATTCCATCGCATCCGCCGTGCTGCCGTGGCGCTCCGTCCAGCGCAGCAGAAACGTCCCCTGCGGGTCGACATTCGTGCCCATGGCAAGCTCGTTCTCTTCCACCAGCAGCGCTGTCCGCGTCGCCCCTCTCACCACCGTGGTGCGTTCCGGATTCAGCGTCGCCAGCCGGTCTCGCAGCGTCAGGTAAAATGTGTCTTTTGCCCGTTGAAAAACGTCCATCCCGGTCACCTCAACTCCGGTGCGACCAGCAGCAGGCGATACAGGTACGCCCGCCCGAACACCGCGCGTCGCTCCACCTGTTCCACCTGCAACGCCTTGTCGCTCACCATTGCGAAACTTGCCGCTCGCACGGCGGCCTCCACGGCATCCGCGCCGCTCACCCCCAACGCCGTTTCCAGCGCATCGGCGGCAACCGTCACCAGCGTCTTTGCTCCGCTGCTCTGCACCAGTGCCGGTGCCACGGTCAGGTCGGTAAACTGCGGCGATCCCAGCCCCAGCTCCTCGCCGTCGTTATCGCCGCTCGGCGGCGAAGGCATGCGCAACGCCAGCGCATCGCATGCCAGCGTCTGCAGCAACGACGTCGCCGCATCTCGCGCACCCGCGCCAAAGCCCAGCAAGCCGCCGCTTGCCACCCCATCGCCCGCGCTCATCCCAACCTCGCCGACACATAAGGCCGCAGCATGCGCTGCACCTCGTCATCCAGCAGCGCCGCGGTAAAGTATTCCATCGTCAGCGCGTCCACGGTCTGCCTTTTTACGTTCAGCGCCGGTGTCGCATTCGCGTTCTTCACAATCTGCGCGCACGCCGTCTTCACCGCTGTCGGAATCGTCGCAAGGCCGGCGGTATACGTCACCTCGGCCTCGTCGAATGGCACGCCCAAAAAGTTCAGCGGCAGTTCCGCCTCTCCGTTGGCATACACCACCACGGTCGTCGGGTCGACGGTCGTCCACGTGCCACCCAGCCCAAACACCGCCGCCGCCTGCCGCAGCGGGGCAAGGTCGTACGCGTTCTGCTGCACACCCGGCACCGCGTAGGTATTGCCCAGCCGGCGCATCCGTACACGGCACGCCGTCACCGCCGGCGCAACGCCATCCGCACTCACAATCGGTGTATTCGTCAGGCGCACGGTCTGGCCATCCCGGCCCACCCGCACGCGTTCCACATAACCCGTCACCGCCAGCGAAGGCCGCCGGCAATGCGCGTCGATCATCGCAGACGCCGCCGCAACCAGTGCATCCGGCGTCTCCGCGCGCAACCCATACAGGCCATACTCGGCCGGTAAGAGATAACTCATGCAACCTCCAGTAAATATTAAGTAGAAGATAGTAAATAGAGAGTAGTAAGGAGAAAGTAGTAAAGATGGCATGGAAAGGACGAGGATTATGTGAAAGGAGAAGATGCAAAATACAAACCGGAAAGGGGCAGAGCGCGCACACCTACTCTCTGCCCCTTTCTTCTTCTTTTTCTTTCTTCTCTTTCTCTTCTTCTATCTCTTTGCTTCTTACCTCGTCCTAG
>CBAAAH010000170.1:0-6364 GCA_964658865.1 uncultured Granulicella sp. | reverse complement strand
CGTGTCGACCGGCAGGGCGGCGCGACCTTTCTGGATAAGACCGTTGCGCTGCAGCCCGGCTGGCATGAATACACGCTGCCTTTTCACGCAATAGATCGGACCGGCAGCCCGGGCGCCGCTGGGCTGGGCTTTACCGCCACGGGGTCAACGCTGCTGCTGGACGACGTCAGCCTGACGGCTCCCGGGCAGAGCACAACGGCCTTTCGCGAGGAGGTCGTCGCAACCCTGCGTGACCTGCAGCCGGGCATTCTGCGGTATATGGACAGCGGCACCGACTTCGGTACATCGCTCGACAACTGGCTGGCACCGCCGAACGGACGCGCACGCACCGGCTACAGCACACACGCGACGCAGCAGGACGACATCAGCCTGGGCCTGCACGAGTTTCTGCAGCTTGCAGAAGCCGTTGGCGCCGAACCGTGGATCAGCCTGCCGGCGGCGTTTTCCGCGGACGAGGCGCGCCACCTTGTCGAATACCTGGCCGGTTCGCCGCAGACGCGGTACGGCGGCATCCGCGCCGCTCTAGGCCATCCCGCGCCGTGGGAGTCGAGCTTTACGACCATCCACCTGGAACTGGGCAACGAGGTGTGGAATCGCGGCAGTTTTGCCGGCGCAACCATGGAAGATCCGTCGGCCTACGGCGAACGTGCCGCGACGATCTTTCGCGCGCTGCGCACGGCACCCGGCTTTCACGCGGCACGCTACGACCTGGTCGCAGGATCCTGGTCCGACCTTCCCAACCACACCGCCGGCGAGCTGAAAACGCTCGGCATCGCGGAGGATTCTATCGCGATCGCGCCCTACCTGTTCTCCCATTTCGAGAGCGCGCCGGGCACGGAAGGCGTGTACGGCCCGATGCTTGCGCAGCCGGAGCAGATGGACGGCGCGGGAGGTGTCGTCGCGCAGCAGGCCGGCATGACGCACGCCGCGGGGCGACGGCTGGCGGTGTACGAGGTAAACCTGGGCACACTCGGCGGTGCGCCCACCATTACGCAGGCTGCCATCGATCGCACGGTGCCGACGGTCGGCGCGGCAATTGCCACGGCAGACCACATGCTGCTGATGCTGCGCGACCAGGGTGTAACCGACCAATGTTTTTTTGCGCTGCCGGAGTTTGCCAACGGATTCAACTCCCCCGGCAACGCGGGCCCGCCGCGCACCACGCCGCTGTATGGCGCGGTCGTCGACATGGGCGGCCTGACAAATCGCCGCCGCCCAAGTTTCTACGCGCTGCAACTCATGAATCGAGCGCTTCTGCCGAACCTGCTGGAAACGGCAATGGACGGCGCAAACCCCACCTGGAACCAGGCACCCAGCCCCAATGACGGCATTGCCCTGCCGCACGCGCACCTGCTGCAGAGCTTTGCCTTTGCCGGTGGCAACCGCCGCTCCTTGCTGGTGCTGAACCTGAGCCGCACAGACGCGCTGCCCGTAACGTTTGGCGGCAGCAATGCCCCCCGCGGTGCCGTACAGCAAACCACGCTCACCTCCGCCGCGATTGAAGACAGCAATGAACTCGCCGCGACCGTGCAGCCGCAGACCGTTACCGTGCCGCACTTCGATCCGGCAGCACCGCGACGGCTGCCACCGTTTTCGCTTACCAGCTTTACGTGGACGGCCCCATGACGACCTTTCTCCACGCGCTGTTCGCGCTCGCTGCCGGGCTTTGCCTGCTGTGCACCCTGCCGCTGGTGCTGGAACTGCTTTTGCTTTCCATCGCGGCGCTGCTGCCTGCGACCGCCGCATCCGAAACCCCACAGGGTGAAGCGTGCAGGCTCGCGGTAGTCGTTCCCGCGCACAATGAGCAAGCCGGCATCGCTGCCTGTGTCGGTAGCCTGCTTGCCTCGCAGCGTGTGCCGGATGCGGTATACGTCATTGCCCACAACTGCAGCGACGAGACCGCCGCGCGTGCCACGGCAGCAGGGGCGGAGGCGCTCCTGCTGCACGACGACGGCATTCACGGCAAGGGTGCGGCGCTGCTGTTCGGCATGGACCATGCCCTGGCACGGGGAAACACGGCGGTGCTCGTCATCGATGCCGATTCCACCGTGGAGCCACACCTGACCGCAACCGTTGCAGCGGCGTTCGGCCAAGGCGCGGAGGCGGTGCAGACCCGCTACATGGCCGGCAATGGCGACGCCACCACGCGCACGCGCATCATGGCCCTGTCGCTTACCGGCATCAACGTGGTGCGGCCACGCGGGCGCAGCCGTCTCGGCCTGTCGTGCGGCATCTTCGGCAACGGCTTCGCGCTTTCGGCGCAGACGCTCCGCGCCGTTCCCTATACCGCGCACTCGGTTGTGGAAGACCTGGAGTACCACCTTGCGCTCGTCAGCAGCGGCCGCAGCGTTCGCTTTCTTGACAAAGCAACGGTCTTCGGCGAACTGCCGGACAACGACCGCGCCGCAAGCACCCAGCGCGCCCGCTGGGAAGGTGGCCGCGCCCGCATGCGGCGGCTGTTCGTGCCGCAGCTTGCGCGCCAAGTGGTCCGTGGCAGACTTCGGCTGCTGGAGCCGCTGTTCGACCTGCTCAGCATCCCGCTTGCCTCGGTCGTTCCCCTGCTGCTGGTCATGCTGGTGTTGCCACTGGGGTGGTCGCGCGTCTACGCCGTGTGCGGCTTTGCGGCACTGCTGCTGTACGTTGCCGCCGCGGTTCGCCTGTCGCCGCAGCCCGCGCTTGCCGTGCGGGCCATGTTGGCGGTACCGGGTTACCTCGCCTTTAAACTCGGCCTGTTCGGTGCCAAGCGTCGCGCCGCCAAGGGCCAGGCGGCATGGGTGCGCACTGCGCGGAACGACGAACAAACCGGCGAGCCAACCGTAGCCCAGTCCGCTTCTTCGGAAGGACCACAATGACCACGCCCAACCTGCTGCGCACCTTCGGCGCCGTGTACCTGCTGAACTTGCCCGACCGGACGGATCGCCTGCGCGAGAGCTTCGCCGCGCTCCAGGAGATCGACCCGGCGGCACGTAGCCTCGTCGAAGTCGTTCCCGGCGTGCGTGCGACGGAGGCCCACGGCTTTCCGTCGGTCGGCGCGTACGGCTGCTTTCAGGCACACCTGGGCGCGCTGCGACTGGCGCAATCGCGGGGTGTGCGCTCCGTGCTGATTTTGGAAGACGACCTGCACGTGGAACGCGAAATGCGCGAAGACTGGCCCCACATTGAACTCGCGATCGCCGCGCAACCCTGGGACGTAATGAACATCGGTTTCCATCCGGACTTCAATCGACCGGTCGCGGGGCCGACCGAGGCCTCGCTTTTCCCTACCGACGAGGCACTCGGTCTGGCGCATTGTTATGCCGTCTCGGCCAAGGCGCTTGCCCCGCTGATCGCCTACATGGAAGCCGTGCTCTCGCGACCGGCCGGCCACCCACGGGGCGGTGTCATGCACTTCGACGGTGCGCTCCATCACTACTTCGTCGAGCACCCGAATGCGGTACGGCTTCGGCTACGGCGCTCACTCGTAGGCCAGCGTTC
The DNA here is from genome assembly GCA_964658865.1 of uncultured Granulicella sp. GTDB lineage: Bacteria > Acidobacteriota > Terriglobia > Terriglobales > Acidobacteriaceae > Terriglobus. The sequence goes on along the minus strand of CBAAAH010000170.1, from coordinate 2,890 downwards.
CTCGCGCAGCGACATCGCCGGCGCCCGGTGGTTCGACCGCGACCTGCCGCTGGTGCGTTCCACCATCGGCGGCCTGCGCAGCCTGCGCAACCGCTTTCGCTGAATGCGCTACGACTTCGGCGAGGCCGGCCGCATCGGGCTACCGTCCGTCGTCCGCGGCTCTCGTGTGAATCGCAAAAGGGAAGGTGGCGGAACGAGCGTAGGCGCAGGCGGCGGGTGAGGCTGACAAGAGGCATAAGCGGGCCGGGAGCCTTCCTGTCAGTTCTTCCGCGCTGACGAAGAATAAGCGCAAAACAGCCCGGCTTGGAGCCGGGCCGCTGCTCAATAGAAAGCAGATTGTGCTTAGAACGGAATGTCGTCGTCGGTAATGCCTTCGTTCGCATACTCCGGCGGAGCGCTGGAGCGCTGGTCGAAGCTGCTGGTATTGCTGGCGGCGCGCTGACTGTAGCCGCCGGAATTGCCGGAGCTTTGGCCGTAGCTCGATCCGCCACCCTCGCCCTCGCGCGCATTGCCGCCCAGCAGGGACAAGTCGTTCACAATGATTTCCGTACGGTATTTCTTCTGGCCAGACTGCTTATCTTCCCAGGACGACGTGCGAAGGCTGCCTTCCACGAAAAGCTGCTTCCCCTTTTTGACATAGTCCCGAACGATTTCAGCCGTTTTGCCGAAGCACACCAGATTGTGCCACTCGGTCTTGTCGACCCAATTCCCGGTCTGGTCTTTCGCGCGCTCCGCGGTCGCCAGTGGAAACTGCGCGATGACCATACCGCCCTGTGTCGCTTTCATCTCCGGGTCTTTGCCTACATTGCCCAGCAGCATTACCTTGTTGACACCCTTTGCCATCGCACACACCTCGCCGAATCTTCAACCGTAGCCTAGCAGATTCAACCTTCCCGCCGCACAAGCAAGCCCGGCGCATGCCGTATCCTCTCCTTTGTGACTCCTGAAATGCCCCTGCACGCACCGTCGACGCACGCTCCCCTTCCCCACGTGTGCGTTGCGCTGAGTGGCGATACCATGACCGAACGCGCCGCGGACCTGCTTGCCCGCTGCAGATTTTTCGAGTTCCGGCTGGACACGGCGACCGATCCGGCTGCGGCCCTGCGGGAGCTGCAAACATTTCTGGGGAAACACCCGGAGGTCACCGCCATCGCGACCTGCCGGAGGCGCGCCAACGGCGGCAAGTTCGACGGCACGCCGCTCGAAGAAGCCCACCTGCTGCACACGGCGGTGACGGCTGGAGCAGCCATCGTCGACCTGTCGATAGAAACCGCCGAAGATCTGGAACGCGACGCTCCGGAAGCGCTGGACCTGCTGCGCCACGGCACGGCGACGCTCTTGCTGAGTTGGCACGACTTTGCCGGCACGCCAGACCTGGATGCCGTGCACGCACGCATCGCCCGGTTCGCACCGGGGCGGGTCAAGATCGTTCCGACTGCCACCTCGCTGGACGATGCCCTGCGTGTGATCGACTTGCTGCAACGCCACTGCGCGGAAGGCAATCTCGTCGCCATGGCCATGGGAACCGCTGGCATCCTGACGCGTGTGCTGGGACCGCGTTACGGGTCGCGGTTCACCTTTGCCGCACCCGATACGGCAAGCGCCACGGCTCCCGGCCAGGTCGACCTGCACACGCTGCAGGACTTGTACCGCATCGACACCATCACGCCGCAGACCCGCGTGTACGGCGTCTTCGGCGACCCGATCACCAGCTCAAAATCACCGGCGATGCTGAACGCCGCCTTCGCGGCAAGCGGCGTGGACGCGGTGTATCTGCCGCTGGAGACCGCCGATGCCGGTGCCCTGTTTCGCACGGCGGAGGCGCTGCGCCTGCATGGCGCGAGCGTCACCATGCCGCTGAAGGAACAGATCGTTCCGGCGCTCAAAACGATGCTGGAGCCGCTGGCCCACACGATTGGCGCGGCCAACACACTGGTACGGCGGGTTGACGGCCAGCTCGAAGGCCACAACACCGACGCGGCCGGTGTGACCGATCCGCTGGCGCGGCGAGTACCGCTACAGGGCGCTCACATCCTGGTGTTGGGCGCGGGTGGAGCGGCGCGGGCGGCGGTCTTTGGGCTGCGTGCGAAGGGTGCGTCCGTGGCGATTTTGAACCGCTCCGCCGAACGCGCCGAGGCGCTCGCGCGCGATGCGGGTGCAACCGTCGTGACACACGAGCAAGCTGCCGCGACCCGATTCGACGCGATCGTGAACGCAACGCCGCACGGCATGCGCAACCAGCAGGTGGACGCACCGCTGACCGCGAAGGAGATGAACACCGCAGTCTTTTTCGACTTGGTGTACAACCCGCTGGAAACACCGTTGCTGCTGGCGGCGCGGGATCGCGGCATTGATGTCATCCCGGGGATCGAGATGTTTTTGGCGCAGGGCGGCGCGCAGTTTACGCTGTGGACCGGCCAGGACGCACCGGCAGACGTGATGCGCAAAGCGGTGTTGCAGGCGTTGCGGAGTTCCTGAGGAGGAACGAAATCCGCTGTCTCAAACGTGAGACAGGGGCACCCAGAGCGCAAATCAAACGCCCAATTCCACACGGATGGCACCGGCGATCGCGTCGGCATGTTTGCGCATGGTAGCCTCGTCCTCCGCTTCAATCATCACGCGCGCCAAGGCCTCCGTGCCGGAGTAGCGGATGACCACGCGGCCCGTATCGACAAGTTCTGTCTGTGCGACGGCGATGGCTTGCGCGATGGATGCAATGCCTTCGAGCGGCTTCTTTTCGCGCACCTTCACGTTCACGATCACCTGCGGAAACGTCTTGAGATCGGCCGTCAACTCCGCCAGGGACTTGCCCGCGCGGTGCATCACGTCCAGCACTAGAAGCGCCGTCAGCAGGCCGTCGCCGGTCGTGCTTTTGCCCGCGAACAAGATG
>CBAAAH010000169.1:0-6368 GCA_964658865.1 uncultured Granulicella sp. | reverse complement strand
CGCGCGCTGCCGACGCCATACACCGAGCGGCCGCAGTACACATCGCGCGGCGTGCTGCAGGTGGCGACCACAACCAGCACCATGGCCGGCTTTACCGACGGCCTGGCTCCGCTGAACATCCTGCACGAGATTGGCAGCCGCATCGCTTCTGCCGATCCGCTGCACCTGGTGCTGGAACGCATCGTGACGTTTGTGACCACCGTGATTCCCTGCGATAGCTGTTTTATGTGGACGCTGGAGGGAGACAAGCTGCTGATGCGCGCGAGCAAAAATCCGCATGCCGACGTGGTGGACCGGCTGAAGCTGCCGCTGGGCCACGGCCTGACGGGATGGGTCGCGGCGCATCGCGAACCGGTGGCGCTGAGCGAGGGCGCGTCGAAAGATCCGCGGTTCAGCAGCTTTGCGGCGCTGCCGGAAGATGCGTTCGAGGCCATGCTGTGCACGCCGATTCTGTGTGCGAACCGGGTGGTCGGCGTGATCAACGTGCAGCATCGCGAGCCGTATGTGCACACCGACCTGCAGCAGCGGCTGCTGGCGACGCTGGGCATTCTGGTGGGCGCGGAGATTGAGCGGGCGCGGCTGGAAACGGAGAACCTGGAGCTGACGCACCGGCTGGAAAGCCGTAAGGTCGTCGACCGGGCCAAGGGCATTCTGCAACGCGACCTGAACCTGACGGAAGAAGAGGCATACCGCACCATGCAGCGAGAGAGCCGCCAACGACGGCGCACCATGCGCGACATTGCCGAGGCCATTCTGCTGAGCGACGGTCTTCGCCAGCCGCTCGGCGATACCATCGCGCGGCAAAGCTGAGTGCGTGACAGGACGATGAATTTACGCGCGAAATAAGTCGGCTTGCTGTGCTATAACTCGATTATTCCTTCCGACACGCGCGGCACCCCGATGTGCCGAAGCAGCCGTTGACTCTACGCGGGCAGGTTGCCGACAGCCGCTTCCTCCTGGAACGCGAGCGCGGCGGAGTGGGAATTCTGCCCCGCAACCCTTGCCGCGCAGACCGCACGCGCGGAGGAGTTGCTGCTCGTTCGATTGGCCGATACGTCCCCGGTCCTACCCCGATTATTGTGAAGGAACACACCATGCGTCCGACTTCCCTTTTACTTTCGTTTTCACTCCTGCCCATGGGCGCCGCCCTGCACGCGCAGGACTCCCCCAGGCCGCTGCCCGCGGCAAAGAGAACCGGCCTGGTCAAGCCGCAAAAAGTCGCGATCGACGTGTACGACCGCGTGCGGACCGACGCAAGCGACTGGTACGGCGCACCGCCATATGTCACGACGTATCCGTACGTCGAGCAGCTGCTGCGCATCGCCGTGTCGCAGCGCATCAAGCACTTCGACTGGCGCGCGGAGATGTCGGAGAACAACGTGTTCGATGTGCCGACGACCAGCGTTTCGGCCATTGCGGCGCAGGGTCAACTCGGGCTGGGCGGGTCGTATTACGCTGCAAACGGCAACCGAAACACGCTGCCGGTGGCCGCATCGTTCAAACAGGGATGGCTGCGTTACCACGGCAAGGGCGCGGACACGACGGCACGCATCGGCCGCTTCGAGTTCTTCGACGGCGTGGAGACCGCGCCCAAGGTGCCGACGCTGACGTGGCTGCAAGCCAATCGCATCCAGCAGCGGGTCATCGGCAACTTCGGCTTCAGCAACGGGCAGCGCAGCCTGGACGGCATCGACGCACACTATGGCCGCGGCAAGTGGGACCTTACCGCAATGGCGGCACGGGCGGACCAGGGCGTGTTCAACATGAACGCCAACCCCGAGCTGAACGTGGACGTGCAGTACCTGGCGTACACCCGGTCCAACTTCAAGGACCGGTTCGTCTGGCGCGTGTTCGCGCTGGGCTACCACGACGGCCGCACCGGCCTAACCAAGACCGACAACCGCACCGCCGCGGTGCGCACGACGGACCACAGGAACATCCGCATCGGCACCTATGGCGCGGACTTCATCACGTCCATTCCGGCGGGCCCGGGCGAGGCAGACTTCCTGTTCTGGGGCGTGCTGCAAAACGGTCAGTGGGGCGTGCTGGACCACCGCGCGGGTGCGGCGGCGGTGGAAGGTGGCTACCGTCTGACCACGGTCAAGACGAAGCCGTGGCTGCGTGGCGGCTGGTTCCGCTCCACCGGCGACGCCAACAATACCGACGGCAAGCACAACACGTTTTTCGCCGTATTGCCGACGCCTCGGCAGTATGCGCGCTTTCCGTTCTTCAACAGCATGAACAGCACGGACACGTTCGTGCAGGTGATCGATAATCCGACGAAGAAGCTGGAACTCCGGTCGGACCTGCACTTTCTCAAGCTGACCAGCGGCACCGATCTTTGGTACCAAGGCGGCGGCCCGTTCGACAACAAGGCGTTCGGCGTGACGGGCCGGCCGGGCAACGGGCATAACTCGTTTGCGTCGCTCGTGGACATCAGCTCGGATTACTCCCTGACACCGACACTGGCGGTGAACGCATATTACGCGCACAGTTACGGCAAGACCGTAGTAAAGCAGATTTATCCGTATGGCACGCAGGCGAACTTCGGCTATCTGGAGTTGGTGTATAAGTTCGGGGTGAAGCAGAAGACAGTAAGTAGTAAGTAGAAAAGAGTAGAAGTTAGGAAGTAGTGGGCGGGCGGTTATTGCGCCCAATTTGGGCGGGTGGCTTTAGCCACCGGGATAGCAGATCGATTGCGTACGACAACGGCTTTAGCCGCCGAGAGATCTCTCGGCGGCTAAAGCCGCTCATTCTTTGAAGGATTGCATCTCAAACGCTGGGAGAACGACAGAAATTAAAGGTTGATGACGACCTTGACGATCTGCTCGTTGCTAGCGTTACCAGGCACCCTGCTTCGTGCCCCACCAGAAGACAAGGCCGAGCGTGGCGGTGGTTTGCGCGTGCAGCAGCGAGCCTGCCGTGTCGGACAGGAAGAAGCGCTGGTTGCTAAAGTCGCGGCGGTATTCCGCGCGGGCAAGCACGTGGTCACTCAAGGTATGGTCGGCGACGAAGGTGAATTCCTTGAGCGCCTGGGTGGTGCCGCTGAACAGGCCGCCGCGGTCGTCGAAGTATTCGAAACGGCCACCGAGGTTGGAGTTTCGCGGCAGAGCGTATTTCGCCTCAAGCGCACCAATGGCGACACGGCCGGGCTGTTGCTCGGTGTAATTGCGGTTCAACACGAAGTCTGCCTCGCCCACGAGCGTGAGCTTTTTCGAAGCGTTCCACGTGGCATAGGTGTCGAAGATATGTTCGCGGCCGTTGGGTGCGGGGCCGATGTTTGTCGTGGGCAGGCCGGGCTGCGTGGGCGCGGTGGGAATACCGGCATTGAGCGTGGGCTGCACGTCGCGTGCCTCCTGGCCGAAGTAATAATTCACCGTCCAGGTAACGCTGGAGGCGGGCTTGAGCGTGAAGAGAAATGCCTGAGACTTGAAGCCGTTAAAGTCTTCTGTCTGGTTTGCGCCGTTGACCAGCCAGTAGGCGACGTTCACTTTCGGTGTGACGTTGTAATTGGCACGTACACCCATGTGGTAAAACGGCAGGTAATTAAATGAATACCCCCGCGAGTAAGCGATCTGGTCTTTGGTGTAATTGCCCTCGTTGCCGAGCGAGCTGCTGAACTTACCGAAGTCTACCTGCAACCCGGTGCCGAGGGGTGCGAGGTAACTGCCGTACACCTGGTATAGGTTGCGGTACACCTGCGGCCGCTGCTCGTTCGCACTGGAACCCTGCAGCGTCTCGGTCGCCTGGCCGTATTGCAGGTCGATGCGGCCGCCGAAGCGCTCTGCCGGCGTGGGCAGGTGTTCCAGCATGAGCGTCGCCTGGTTCAGGCTGAAGCTGTTGCTTGAAACGTCATACGCACGCAACAGGTTCACCCGGCCGACAGGCGCGTTGAAGTTATAGCCGTAGTAGCCGTCGATACCGACATTGATGGTGGTGCCGTGAAAGAAGCGGAGCGTCGGAGCGTCGCCCGCGGTGAGCACGGGTGGCGGCTCTGCCGCGGTGGGTGTGGAATGCGGCGCAGACGTGGAGAGCGGCGTGGTGCCGGATGCGGGTGCGACTGCTGCGCCGCTTTCGTGTTCCAGCGCGTCGAGCCGTTGCGAGATCACCTGGAGTTGTAGGCGAAGCTGGCGAATTTCTTCGGTGCGGGCGTCGGGTGCCGCGGTTTGCGCCGGAAGAACAGCAGTGCAGGCGATGGCAAGCAAAAGGGCAGGAGCGACGTTCATTGCAACCTCTGGAGTTCGTTCACGCCCGGTGGAGCGGAAACGTTTGCACAAGCGGAACAGGCTGTGCGGAGCAGCTTAGCAAGGATGGTCCAAGTCCCAAAAGGGAAAGGATGTTCATCGGTGTGGAACGGAAAAGCATGAGCGGGGAAAAAAGTGAACGCCCGGTGTGCGCGCCGAAGCGCATGCCTGCAACGAGGCTAGGGTTCATCCCGTGCCGTGAGGGCGTGGCGGGCGCGGGCGTGTTCCCTGGCCTGCATCCAATCCTGCAGCAGAACGACGGCGGCTACCTGGTCGATGAGGTGCTTGCGGTCGTGGCGGCTCGCGCTGGTGCCCGCGGCATCGAGCAGGCTGTGCGCTTCAACGGACGTGAGCCGTTCGTCGAACAGGTGTACGGGCAGGCCGCTGCGGGTATTCAGGTCTGCGGCAAAAGCCTGGACCTTTGTTGCCCATGGGCCGGCGTCGCCGTTCATATGCAGCGGATTCCCGACCACAATCTCCGTGATGGCGTGCTTGCGCAGCAGACGCAGCAGGCTACGCATGTCGTCGCCGGGAGACTTGCGCCAGAGCGTGAGCAGCGGCTGCGCGGTGTAGCCCAGCGGATCGGTCAGGGCAACGCCGATGCGGACCTTGCCGACGTCGAGCGCAAGAGTACGCGGTATAGGATGAGTTGCTTCGGCCATGGGCATTCAGAGTAAGTCTTGATGGCAGAGCATAGAGGCTAAAGCTCCATTCAAAAGGGAAATTTGATGGCAGGGCTAAATCCGTGGCTCCCCACAAGGCTAGCGTTCCGGGTTGGCGGAGATCGGTTTGGCGAAGGTAACGTCGACCACCTCGCCACCGTAGGCTGGGCCGATGCGGCGCACGGTCGCGTGGTCAAGGGCGAGCGCATCGGGGGTATAGTCCCACCAGGAATCGGGCGTAAAGATAAAGATGGCGTGGCCGCCGCGGGCGCGCACATCCTCATACGTCGCGGTGGCGAAGCCGGTGAAGTGCGTCATGTTTTCGGCGGTAAGGGCGTTCGTGTCGCGGTGACGCAACGCCATCTCCCGCGGGTAAGAGTAGAGCAGCGTGAGCCGCTGACGGACTGCAAGATCTGCGGTGTACCAGGTTGCCGCCTCGAAGGGAAAGACGTTCTGCATATAAACGTGCCCCCCCGGAGCGGAGAGCATGGCGGCGCGCACGGCGGGTGAAAGCTGCATGTGCGCCAGGATTTCCGCGGATTTAAGCTGCTCGCGGTGCACGTGCCACGTGCCGACCAGGGCAAGCGCGATGAGGAGAATGGGCGTGAGCATGCGGCGCGCAACCGTCGAGTGGAGGAGCGGCGCAAGCGCACAGGCGAGCAGCCCGGCAACACCCAGGCCAGCACCGAAAACATAGCGCAGCGCCATGGTGTGCGTCACCAGCAGCGCCACCGCAAAGCCGAACAGCGGCAGCACCGCCGTCGCCAGCAGCAGGGTGAACTCACTGGCCGGCAGGTTGATGGCACCCCGTCGCATGTTGTGCACGGTGCCCGCGACAGCGGCGAGGGTGACGCCGACGAGACCCACCATGAAGCCACGTTCCAGCAGGGCGCCCGTCTGCAGATCGCTAAAAAAGAGCACGCGGTAGCACAGCGTAAGGGTATGCAGGTTCACCGTATTGTCCGCGTAGTAATGCAGGCCGTAACGCGCGACGGCGGCATGGAACGGCATGGCAAGCGCAAGACCGCACAGGCCGGCGACGAGACTGCCGACGACCGGCCAGTCCACGCGGCGGCCCTGCACGGTGCGCACAATTTCCGCGCAGCATAGCGGACCGGCGATCAGGATGCCGAACCAGTGGGTGTTGATTGCCGCAGCCAGCAGCAACGCAAAGCCGACCAGCAACGGAGCACGCTTTGCCGCTCGGCGCGTGGCGGCCTGGTAGGCGAGCAGGGCCGCGGCATCCAGGCCGTAAAGCAAACCGTAGGGACGCCCCTCCGCGGCGTATTGCAACATGCCGGAGAGCGCCACCAGCGTAAGCGCGACCAGACCCGCGGCACGGCCGGCCATGCGGCGCACCAGGAAGAACAGGCATACCTGCGCCGATAGAAAGCCCAGCAACGCCGGCAGCCGCATGCCGAACGCCGTCACGCCGAAGACCCGTGTAAAGACGTGCGCGATG
>CBAAAH010000168.1:0-6447 GCA_964658865.1 uncultured Granulicella sp. | reverse complement strand
CCGAGCTCACGACCAGGCCGATCGCCGCGAGCATCAGCAGCGGATCGAAGAGCAGCGCCACAACCGCCAGCACCATGGGATAGCCTGGCACGCGAATGAGCGTGGGGCGTGGCGCGGCGTCTGTGGAAAGGCCGTAGATACCGGCGTGCAGCCAGTTGTGCGCAATTTCCTGGTACAGCAGGGAATCGCCGGCGACGAACGCGTGGCGCCACACGAAGAACACGCGCAGCGCCAACCCTGCCAGTAGCAGCGATCCAACGACAACTCGATTCGAAGACAGGCGCGGCTTGGCCATCGCTTTGCATCATAACGGTTGGCTTTGCCGGCGCGTTCAAGCGAAGGTTACGGCGGCACGATACGATACGGCAGGCATGGCAACGAACAATAAACCCATCTTTTATGACGAAAAACGCCGCCGCTGGAAACGGCTTCGGCGCGTGCTCGACATTTCCGCCGGTATCAGCCTTGTGCTGCTGGTTGTTTTTGTCATTGGAGTGCTGCGGATTCGCCCGCTGCCGGAGCTTCTGCTGGAGGCACCGAAGCACAACTATCGCACGCTGAATACGCCACCGGTGCCGAACGACAAGGCAAAAAAGGCGCGCTCGGCGCACCGTAAAACCGACCGCAAGCCGTCGGACGTGCCCCTGAACACGGACGAAGGGCTGCGCGCGGCCTATTATGTCGATTACGACGCGTCCAGCTATAGCTCGTTGCGCCAGCACGTCAATCAGATCGACATGCTGTTTCCGGAGTGGCTGCACGTCATTACGCCGGATGGCAGGCTGACCGCCTACTCCGTCGACAACCGACCGTTTGCCGTGGTGGACAACGCCGGTGTGCACTCCATCGACATTGAAAACAAGGTTGAGCGCGTGATTGCCACGAGCGGCGCCAATACCGAAATTTTCCCGCTGGTCAATAATTTCGACGACCTGCAGCAAACGTTCATGCCGGCGGTTGGCATGTTTCTGCAGAATCCCGCATCGCGTGCCACGTTCGTTGCGCAGGTCATGCGCCTGCTCGCGTCGAACCAGCGGTATCACGGGCTTTCGCTGGACTTTGAAGACATTCCGGCCGACGCCCAGCCCGGCTACCGCGACCTGATTGCCACGCTGTACGCACAGATGCACTCAAAGAATCTCCGGCTTTATATCAATGTTCCGGTAGGCGACGACGACTGGGACCTCGGCTTTATGGCGGCCAACTCCGACGGTTTGCAACTGATGAACTACGACCAGCACCAGACGGAGAGCGGCCCGGGACCAATTGCCAGCCAGGATTGGTTCGTGCAGAACCTGAAAAATGTGATGGCCAAGGTGCCGAAGCAGAAAATTTTCTGCGCGATCGGTAGCTATGGTTATGACTGGACGATGTCTCTACCGCCAGACGGAGCATCAACAGCGAAGGGCAAACGGAGCAAGCCTGCACCCCCGCTTGTCCCTGCCGTGGTGCACAGCGACAACATGTCGACCCAGGGCGTATGGCAAGCCGCGGCAGATTCCGGCTCTGAAATCGATCTGGATGATGCCTCGCGCAATCCGCACTTTACTTACGACGACGAAGACCGCCATGTGCGCCACCAGGTCTGGTTTCTGGATGCGGTGACGGCCTACAACGAGATGCGGGCAGCGCGCGAACTCGGCATCCAGACCTTTGCGCTGTGGCGGCTTGGGGAAGAGGACCAGTCGCTGTGGAAGATCTGGGACCAGCCGATGAAGGCGAATCCTGTGAAAGACCTGGCCCCCGTTCCGCCAGGTTGGGACCTGGATATTGAAGGTGTCGGCGATATCATGCGCGTCGGCGGGCAGCCGCGCGATGGTAAGCGCGTGCTCACCATCGACGACGATTCCAGGCAGATCGACTCTGAAGTCATGGGTGTTTTACCGCTTTCGTATACCGTGAACTATGTTGGCTACCAACCGAAGAAGCTGGCGATCAGTTTCGATGATGGACCCGACCCCGAGTGGACGCCGAAGATTCTCGACCTGCTGAAAAAACTGAAGGTCCAGGGCACGTTTTTCATGATCGGGCAGGAAGCTGAGGACAATGTCGGCATTATGCGGCGCGTGTATCGCGAAGGCCATGAGATCGGCAACCACACCTTCACGCATCCCGACATCAGCGATATTTCATCGCGCCAGGTCGATTTACAACTGAATTTGACGGAACGATTATTCGCCGCGAAGTTAGGCGTACAGCCACTATATTTTCGGCCGCCGTACTCCATCGATCAGGAGCCGGATACGAACGACCAGGCCGCTCCGGTGGAGCGGGTGCAGCAGCTTGGTTACATCGTGGTGGGTGACAAGATCGACACCAATGACTGGGACGAGCATCCGCGAAAAACACCGCAGGAGATTGTGCAATCCGTGCTGGACCAGATCGAAGCCGGGGAGAAGCGATCCGATCTACGCGGTTCCATCATCCTGATGCACGATGGTGGTGGCGATCGCTCTGTCACGGTAGCAAGCTTGCCACTGCTCATTACTTCATTGCGGGCACGTGGTTATGAGTTTGTGCCGGTAAGTGCACTCATGGGTAAGTCGCGCGATGAGGTGATGCCGCATATTTCCGGCTGGAAGCCGAAGCTGCTTGCAGCGGTGGATTCCATCGCGTTTTTTGGTTTGGCGTCGTTCAATCATTTTGTCGTCAGCGTTTTTTTTATCGGTGACGTGTTGATGAGCGCGCGTCTGATCGTTATCGGTCTGTTCGCGTTGATCGATCGTTTTCGGAAGCGAAAAAACTATGCCGGGCCGGACTACAACCCGCGTGTTGCCGTTCTCATTCCGGCGTACAACGAAGAGAAGGTGATCGTTCGAACGATCCGCTCCGTCATGATGTCGACGTACAAAAACATGCGGATTATCGTCATCGACGACGGTTCAACCGATCGCACGGCGGAGGTTGCGCGCGAGGCTTACCCCGCGGATATCGAAAGTGGCCGTCTCCTCGTCTTGAAAAAAGAAAATGCGGGCAAGGCAGAGGCGTTGAATTATGCCTTGGCCGGTTATGTCGACGAGGAGATTTATATCGGCATCGATGCCGACACGGTGATTGCGCACGATGCCGTTGCGCGCCTGGTGCCGCATTTTGCCGATCCCAAGATCGGTGCCGTTGCAGGCAATGCAAAGGTCGGCAATCGCGTGAACTTATGGACGCGCTGGCAGGCCCTGGAATACATCACCAGCCAGAACTTTGAGCGCCGCGCGCTCGATCTGTTTAACGTGGTGGTCGTCGTTCCGGGGGCAATTGGAGCCTGGCGTTTTGCGCCGGTCAAAGAGGCCGGCGGTTACCACTCCAACACTGTCGCCGAAGATGCGGACCTGACGATGATCCTGCTGGAGAAGGGATATCACGTCATCTATGAAGACCAGGCGCTGGCATTTACCGAAGCCCCCATTAACGCGAACGGCCTGATGCGGCAGCGGTTCCGCTGGAGTTTCGGCATTATGCAGGCGGTTTTCAAGCACATCGGCGCATTCCGCACGCGGGCTGCAATGGGACTGTTCGCTCTGCCGAATATTATCGTGTTTCAAATCATGCTGCCGCTGGTGTCGCCGCTCATCGATCTCATGTTCGTGGCAAGTGTTTTTCGCTGGTTGTACGATCGGCATTTTCACCCGGAATCGGCGAGCTCCGCCAGCTTTTATAAGCTGCTGGTGTACTTTCTCGCCTTCATGATTATCGATTTTTCGGCTTCCGCGCTGGCGTTCATGCTGGAGCGGAAACATCCCGCAAGCAAGGGCGATGCATGGCTGTTACTGCATATCTGGATTCAGCGTTTTAGTTATCGGCAGGTGTTTTCGCTCGTGTTATTCAAAACGGTCAAGCGGGTGATCGACGGCCGTCCCTTTAGCTGGGACAAGCTGGAACGCACGGCGCAGATGAGTAAGTCGACCGACCGCATGTTGAACGGCGCACCGTCTCCCAAGTAACCTGAACGCTGTAGAACAGTCGCGGCAGTTCGCGGCCCTGGAGCAACTCTGATGGCAACCCATGCAATTCCTGCACCGCACGAAGTAGACCCGACGCAGAGCGCGAGTCCGCTTCCAAACTTCACGAATGAAGCCTTTCTAAATTTCATCAACAGCGATGCGAAGCGCGCCATGCAGGAGGCGCTGCGGCAGGTGGAAGCTCAGCTCGGCCACGAATACCCGATGGTGATCGGTGGCGAACGTGTGCTGAGCAGCGCGGTTGTGGTGAACGGCGGTGCAGGCCACGGAAGAATCCGTTCGGTCAACCCGGCAAGGCCGGCGCAGGTCGTCGGTATCCACTCTGAAGCCGAGCCGGCACACGTGGAACGTGCGGTTGCCGCAGCGGCAAGGGCCTTCCGCACCTGGAAAACGGTTCCTGTTACCGAGCGTGCCGGGCTGTTGCTGCGCGCGGCTGAACTGCTGACTGTGCGCAAGCTGGAGTATTGCGCGTGGCTGACCTATGAGGTGGGCAAGAACTGGGCGGAGGCCGACGCTGACGTCGCGGAGTGCATCGACTTTCTGAAGTTCTACGCTTACGAGGCCATCCGGCTCGACGGCGCAACCACACCGATCCAGTTTCCGCACGAGCGCAATCGGCTGCGCTATCTGCCGCTGGGCGTCGGCGCGGTGATTGCACCCTGGAACTTTCCACTGGCGATCCTGTGTGGCATGGCCATGGCAGCCGTGGTGAGTGGAAATACGGTCGTCATCAAGCCTTCGGTCGATGCGCCGACGATTGCGTACAAGCTGATGCAACTGCTTGAAGAGGCCGGTCTGCCCGATGGTGTCGTGAACCTGATCCAGGGTTCCGGCGACCTGGCGGGACGCATGCTGGTTGAAGATCCGCAGGTGCGGTTCATTGCTTTTACCGGTTCGAAAAAGGTGGGACTCGATGTGCATGAGCGCGCCGCAAAGACACGGCCGGGCCAGCACTTCCTGAAGCGTACCGTGCTGGAACTCGGAGGCAAGGACGCGATCGTCGTCGATACGGATTGCGATCTCGACGCGGCGGTTGAAGGCGTCGCTGCTTCGGCGTTCGGCTTCAACGGGCAGAAGTGTTCGGCGTGTTCGCGCGCCATTGTGGACGCGCGCATCTACGATGTGTTTCTCGACAAGCTGGTGGAGCGGGTACAGAGCATCAACGTCGGCGACCCCGCGCTGAACTTTGCGGCCGGTCCGGTCATCAGCGAGGCGTCATACCGCCGCGTCCTCGACTACATTGCCATCGGCCGTACGGAAGGCCGGTTGATGACTGGCGGTGCGCCTGCGGAGCAGGAGACCGGCGGCTACTACATCCAACCCACCATTTTTGCCGACGTTGCCAGCACCGCGCGTATTGCGCAGGAGGAGATCTTCGGACCGGTCCTGTCGGTCATCCGGTCGAACAGCTTTGCCGAGGCCATGGAGATCGCAAACGGCACGGAATATGGCCTGACCGGAGCGGTCTACTCCAACTCCCGCGAACGCCTGAATGCGGCGGCAGAGCAGTTCCACGTGGGCAACCTATACCTGAATCGCAAGTGCACCGGTGCCATGGTGGGCGCGCATCCGTTCGGCGGCTTCAACATGAGCGGCACGGATTCAAAGGCGGGCGGCGGGGATTATCTGCTGTTGTTTACGCAGGCGAAGTCAATTGCGGAGAAAGTCGGCGTGCTGGACGACGATGTCGACGAGATGCGGCACCCAGACGGCATTTGACCCGCTGCGGGTTGTGACCGGCCTAGGCGGTCTGCGGAAGACGCAGCGCCGGGTCGGTTGCTTTTGCCGCTGCCTCCGCCAGGGTGCGGTGATGCAGCGTGAACAAGGCAAGTTCAAGCCGGTCGCTCACACCGGTTTTGTCGTAAATGGTGCGCAGATAGTTCTTGATTACCTGCTCCTTAGTGCCAAGTTCTTCAGCGATTTCGCGATTCTTGCAGCCTCGAACGATATACCCGACGATCTGCAGTTCGCGCTCGTTCAGCCGTTCCAGCACGCGCTGGCCGACGGAGTCTACGGCACGCATGCTCGACACAGGCCGTGTGACCATGCGCTCGCCCGAGCCCACCCGTCGCACGCATTCGATAAGCCGGTTACTGTTCGTATGACGCGAGAGCAGGCCGTCGATCAGGTTGTATTCGTTGCTGGCAAGCATCTCGCCGCGCTCGGTCAACAAAATCAGGCGGCTGTGATTGCCGTGGATGAGGGTGCTCATGGCGGACAGGTCGGGGATGAGGGCGCGCGCCACCAGCAGAACGCAGCCACGGGTACTGGTGGCAATCTCGAACAGGCGCTCTGCATTGTCGCACTGGGCAATAATGCGCAGATCATCTTCGGTGGTGAGTACGCGTGCGGCACCAGCACGAAAAATAGCCTGATTGTCGGCGAGAACAGTGTGGATCGTCACAGACGGCAAACCTCGAAGCGGGAAAATAACGGTGGCGCAAGCGCTCACAGCAGCACTCCGTGTATCGGCAAAGAACGAGTTTTCACTAGG
>CBAAAH010000167.1:0-6605 GCA_964658865.1 uncultured Granulicella sp. | reverse complement strand
GGCGTGCTGCAGCAGGGCGTTGACCTGATGACCGCGGTTAGGACGTATACCATCCTGACCGTGGGCGACGGCCTGGTCACCATGATTCCGAGCCTGCTCGTGTCGATCGCCGGCGGTCTTGTGCTGACGCGTACGTCTTCCGCTGGAACGCTGGACGAGGAGCTCAGCCAGCAGCTCTTCAAGAAGCGCAGCACGTGGTACATGGCCGCCGGCGTGCTCGCTGCGCTGGCCCTGGTGCCGGGTTTGCCCAAGCTCGCATTTCTCGCGCTGGCGGCCGGTGTGGTCTTCGTCGCACGGCAGTTTCCAGAGGAAACCGATAGCGGGGCACAGGTCGAGATTAACGGCAAGGCCTTGACGACTGCCGCAGGCGCGGAAGCACCCGGTGCCGAGAACCTGGCCGGCCTGCTGAAGGTTGACGACCTAACGCTGGAAATCGGTTTCCAGCTCATTCCCATGGTCGACGAAAAGCAGGGCGGCCAGATGCTGAACCGCGTGCGCGCGCTGCGCCGGCACCTCGCGACGGAGCTCGGCTTCATTGTGCCTTCGGTGCACATCACCGACAACCTGCGACTGCGTCCGCGAGAGTACGTCGTGTTGCTGCGTGGCGTGGAGATCGGCCGCTGGCAGACGGAAGGGGAGTGCCTGCTTGCGGTAAACTCCGACCCGCGTGCGCGTCCGCTGCCGGGCATTGAAACCCGCGAGCCCGCGTTCAATGTCTCGGCGCGGTGGATCCAGCCCGGCCTCGAAGAACAGGCGTTGGCGAGCGGCTATTCCGTCGTCGACCAGACGGCGGTGATCGGCACGCATTTGGCCGAGCTAATCCGCCGCCACGCGCACGAGTTGTTGGGCCGCGCGGAAACCAAGCGTTTGCTCGACAGCATGAATGAGACGCACCCCAAGTTGGTGGAAGAACTCGTCCCCAAGCTGATGAGCCTCGGCGAAGTGCAAAAAGTTTTACAGCAACTGCTGCGCGAGCAGGTCAGCATCCGCAATCTGGGCACCGTGCTGGAGACGCTGGTCGACGGCGCTGCCGTGAACAAGAGCATTGTGTACCTGACGGAACAGGTGCGCCAGGCGCTTGGCCGTGGCCTGGTGCGCCCGCTGCTGGATGCGGAGGGCGGGCTGCCCGTGCTGACGCTGGATCGCGCCATGGAAGAAGAAATCCTCTTCACCTTCGATCCCGAGGGCGCGCGTCGCATGCTGGGCGATGGCGCGCGCAAGCCGGCGAACGCACAGACCTTCTTAAGGCAGTTGCTGGAGTCTGTGAAGCGGCTAACCGGCGAAGGCGAGGCTTCGGCCCTCCCCGTGCTTCTTTGTCCATCGCCGGCACGCTATCACCTGCGCCGCTGGCTGGAACCGTTCCTCCCCAAGGTCACGGTGCTTTCACCCTCGGAGATTCCGCCGGAGGTGCGGGTGCGCAGCCTGGGAACGGTGGGCAATTAATAGAAAACCACGCAGTTGCAGCAGCAAGACACAACGATGTAAACGGCGGTGGAGAGCTCCATCGCCGGTGTATCGCAGGAGCAAGCCATGAGCAGCGAATCGCAGGGAAACGGAACTTTTCGCAACACGATGATGCCGCCTACACTGCTGGGTGTTGTCGAATCTAAACCCGTATCGTCAGACTACGGTGCAATGACGGTAGCCGCGCCGGTTTCCGCGGCAGAGCGCGACCGCCTGCTGGTGGAGCACTTGCCTACCGTGCGCTTCATCGCGCGCCGCATTCACGAGCGCCTGCCTCAGCACGTGGAGATCGACGATCTTGTCTCCGCGGGCATCGTCGGCCTGATCGATGCATTCGCAAAATTCGACCGCAACAAACAGGTGCAGTTCAAAAGTTATGCGCAGTTCCGCATTCGCGGCGCGATTCTCGATTCGCTGCGCACCCTGGACTGGAGCCCGCGCGAATTGCGTCGCAAAGGTCGCGCCATTGAAGAAACCATTCGCACGCTGACGCAGCAGCATGGACGCGCGCCGAATGAAAATGAGATCGCCTTGGGCCTGGACATGACGCTGGGCGAGTACCAGTTGCTGCTTGGCGAGCTGAAAGGTCTTGAGATCGGTAGCCTGAACCTGGAGCGTAACGAGGACTCCGGCGACGACGAGCTCGCCTATGTGCCCGGCGCGCCGGAAGACGATCCGCTGTTCCGCTGCCTGAAGGGCGAACTGAAGCAGCACCTGGTCGACGCCATCGAGGCGCTGCCGGACAAAGAACGCATGGTGCTTACGCTCTACTACTACGAAGAGCTGACGATGAAGGAAATCGGTCTTGCGCTCGGCGTCGTGGAGTCTCGCGTCTCGCAGATCCACTCCGCCGCCGTGCTTCGCCTGCGCGTGGCGCTAGCCGACCTGCGCAGCCGCAATCTGCCGCCGATGGAAAAGAAGAAAGGCAAGAGCCGTGGCTAATGAAACATCCGCAGACACGCCTGCGGTAACCCCCCTGGAGCGCTTCGATTTCGGCCAGGCCGGCCACATCTCCGTCGACCAGCTTCGCATTCTCAAGTCCATCGACGAGCAGGTTGCGCGCAACCTCACGCACACCCTTTCAGCCTGGTTGCGCGTGAACATGACGGTGCTCCCGCTGCCCAACGAGCAGCAGCCGTTTCAGTTGTTTGCCGAGGCCAGCGCCGCCGATTACGTGTTACCGATCCAGTTGACGGAGCACCATGTGCGTGGCGCGCTGCAGTGGAACATGCGCCTGGTACCGGAGGTGGTCGATCTGCTGCTGGGCGGTAGCGGCAATGTGCCGGCAATGGACCGGGAACTGACCGAAATTGAGGAGACGGTGCTGCTTTCCGTGGTGGAGCTTGTGGTGCGTGAGCTGAACGCGGCGTGGCAGCACATTGGCCTGAGTTTTGAAATGCAGTCGCGCGACCGTGACGGCCAGCAGAACCGCCTGATGGCAGCGCAGGAGAAAACCCTGTGCATGCGCTATGAGGTGACCATGCCGGGTGTCACCGGCGAACTGTGTTTCTGCTTTCCAGTGTCGGCGGTCAACACGTCTCTGCGCGCCTTCGCGGCCATTCGCGATGTGCCGCGGCCGCGCTCGCCCGAGGAACGGCATCGCATGGAGACGGCTCTGCGTGGCGTCCGCGTCAATGCCGGCCTGTGCTTTCCGCCGGTGCGCATTCCCGCCATCGAATTGCAGCAATTGCGCCCCGGTTCACTCCTGCGCCTGCCCCTGTCGCAGCATGCGGCGGCGGAGTTGCGGTTGAGCGATACCGTCGTCTGCGCGGCAAGCGCGGTGCGCACCAGCGAACGCCGAGCGGTGCGCGTGACGGCGCTGCCCGAAGATCAACAGGACCACCTGAACGGAGGACATCATGGCTGAGGAAACACCAGAGTTTCGCGATGAGACGGCGCATACCGTGACCAACGTCGTGGCACATACTGAAACCGACGTGGTGGCACAGAGCGTAACCGATACGGTCAGCGAGCCGCATGACCCGTCCCGGCGCAAACAGTCGGTTTCGCCTGATCCCTGGCTCGACGTGGACATGGAAGTTCGCCTGCACTTCGGCGGCCGCGAGATGCTGTTGGGCGAGGTGCTCAGCATGGGGCCTGGAACCGTGCTGGAGCTGGATCGCCACATCTCCGATCCGGTCGACCTGCTTGTGGGTGACCGCATCGTGGCCCGTGGAGAAGTGGTGGTTCTGGGCGGAAATTTTGCCCTGCAAATTGCGGAGGTGCTGGCGCCGCAGCTTCGCCTGGAGAGTGTGCGATGCCTGCTTTAACTCCGTCCGATCCGCCCATTTCCACCATCGCCAAAGGCTTTGCAGCAGAACCTGCCGGCACGCTGCCGTTGGCCGCGGCTCTACCTCTGCGCAGATCCTCAGAACGGCAATCCCGTAAGCGCAAGCACGACGATGCCGAGCTTGCAGGACGTTGCGTCTGCGGCGGCATGCCGTTTGCCGTGCGCTTCGGCATGCGCAGCGCTCAGCGGCCGTTGTTTGAGGGCCGTTGGCATTGTGGCAACAAGTGCCTGGATCAAGCAGTACGATCTGCCGTTCGCCGGGAGTTTCGCGTCGGCGAAATTTTTGAGTCGCGCGTGCGCCACCGTATCCCGCTCGGCCTCATCCTGCAGATGCGCGGTGTGCTTACTTTTACTGAAGTGCGTGAGGCGCTTGCCTTGCAGGAGCAGACCGGCGAGAAGCTGGGCGATGTGCTGGTGCGCCACTTCCAGGTGGACGAGCGCCGCATTGCCGCCGCGCTTGCCGCACAGTGGAGTGCGCCCCTGTGGCACTCACCCGCAGAAGCTTCGGATGAGTTGCTGCGCCTTGCACCCATGCCGCTGTTCCGCGCGTCGGGCAGTATTCCACTACGACTCATCGGCAGCCGGTTGTCGATGGCGTCGGCCGACGGCATCGACCCGCCCATCGCGCTCGCGCTGGAGCGGATGCACGGCGTAACGGTCGAAAGCGGGATCGCGCTCGCATCCTCGATCGAGAATGCGTGGCGCAACATGGATTCCATCGCGCAGCGCAGCGTCGAAGAGATTGCCTGTGAAGACGCACATGAGATTGCCCGCCGCATGACGCGCACCGTGGAACAGATGCAGCCGGTGGAGGCGCGTTCGGTCCGTATTGGTCGCCGCATGTGGATGCGACTCTGGCTGGAGCCCGCGGCGCTTGCGGGCGGTCCGTGCCATCGCGACGACATCGTGGATGTGTTGTTCCGCCTGCCCTCCGCGACACCGATCAGCCGCGAGTAAGTGGCCTCAACTTAAGAAACCTGTAACCGCTGGGCAGCTTAGTTCACTCTAAGCTGCCCAGTCTGCGTTCGGCCATGTACCTGCACTTCATCACGGCATGGATAGCGGTTTATATGCGGCTTACACGGGAGTTCTGGCGAGGACGCAGGCGCTCGACACTGCGGCCAACAATCTCGCAAACGCCAACACCAACGGCTTTCGCGCGCAGAAGGAATACTTTCGCGGCGTACTGGCGGCGGCACAGGAAGAAACCGGCGGCAACGGCGTGCAGACGGCCATCAACAGCTTCGGCATGATGGGCGGCACGTCGCTCGACCTGTCGCAGGGCCTGTTGGAGTCCACTGGAAATCCGCTCGACCTGGGACTGCAGGGACAGGGTTTTTTCCAGGTCAAGACCTCCCACGGGGTTCGACTGACGCGTGACGGTTCCTTTCAGCGCAGCAGCGATGGCACGCTCACCACACGCAGTGGCGACCCGGTCCTGAGTGCCGGCGGGGGCACCATCACCGTGCCCACCGGCAACGTGAACGTCAGCGCCGATGGAACGGTTTCCGTCAGCACGCCCGATGGCAGCGCCATCGCCGGCAAGGTCGGCATCGTGAACTATGCATCGTCCGACCTTAAGTCCGAGGGCACCAACTTCTTCACGATCAACGATGGCGCCAAGCCTACGACGGCAACGGCCACCGTGCAGGAAGGTTCGCTCGAAGGCGCCAACCAGGATGCCGTCCACGGCACCATGCAACTGCTGCTGGTGCAGCGGCAGGCCGAGATGATGCAGAAAGCACTCTCCGTTTTTTCCAACGATCTGGACAAGACCGCAGCAGAAGAACTTGGCCGCGTGTAGCGGCGTGAATTCGGCTGACACGATACCCGCACGACAGGAGTTTCCCCGATGATTCGAGCAATGTACACCGCAGCAAGCGGCATGACCGCACAGCAGGCCAACCTGGACACCGTCGCGAACAACCTCGCCAACTCGGCGACCGCTGGATTTCGCAAGCGCCACCTTGAATTTGAAGACATGATGTACCAAAATCTGGTAACGCCAGGCGCCGCCGCAAGCACGGCAACCACGTCTGCCGGTTTGCAGATTGGCCTTGGAACACGTGCGGTCGCCACCGATGTGGTGAACACGCAGGGCGACTTCAACCAGACCGGCAACCAGCTCGATCTCGCGATTTCAGGTACCGGCTTTTTCCAGGTGACGAAGGCCGACGGCACGACCGCCTACACCCGCTCCGGCAACTTTCACCTCAACAATCAGGGCCAGATGATGACCGCGAACGGCGAGCTGCTGACGCCGAACATCACCATTCCGAGCAACGCGCAGAACGTCACGATCTCCCAGTACGGCATTGTCACCGCAACCCTGCCGGGGCAGACGGTGTCGACGCAGCTCGGCCAGATCTCGCTGGCGACCTTTCCCAACTCCGGAGGCCTGTCGTCGACCGGCGGCAACCTGCTGCAGCAGACCAGCGCCTCTGGAAACGCCATTGTCGATGTGCCGGGCGGTACCTCGGGCATGGGAACGCTGCAGCAGGGGTCACTGGAAGGCTCGAACGTCGATGTGGTGGAAGAATTCGTGAACATGGTGTTGGCGCAGCGCGCGTATGAAAGCAATTCCAAGGTCATTCACGTGGCCGACGACATGTACCAGCAGGCGAATGGGATGGTGCGGTCGTGAGGCGCGCGGCGCTGGTTGTGCTGCCGGCATTGGTCGCCGTGCTTGCAGGCACGCTCCTGTTGCCGGCGACGGTGCATGCCGCGCCGCCCGCGGCTGCTGCCGTGGCACTCGCCGCGCCGCGCTGTGCCGCATCGATCGAAGATGCGGCACGCGGCATCCTCGGTGGCTCCGGTATTGCCTCAAACGATGGCTTTCGTGTGCAGGACC
>CBAAAH010000166.1:0-6622 GCA_964658865.1 uncultured Granulicella sp. | reverse complement strand
ACGACTGTAAGACCGTTCTTCTTTCGCTTGCTTGTTCTTTCTCAACCTTTTTCTCCCTCTTCCATCTTTCTTCTCTGTCTCTCCTCTCTCTTTCTTCTTCTCTCTTTCAAAGCATGCGGACATAAAAGAGGCGGTCGTCCGGCTCTTCGCCCTGGGTGACGACGACTTCACCGCGGGCACGACCGACGACGGAGGGGAATTTTTCACCCCATTCGACGAGAACCAGCGCGGTGGGGTCGGCTTCCATCTCTTCCAGGCCCAGTTGCAGGAGGTCTTCCTCGCGCTCAAGGCGATACAAATCCAGGTGATAGAGCTTGCGGGTACGGCCCTGGTACTCGTGGACGAGGGTGAAGGTAGGGCTCGTTACCTCGTCCTCTGGCGCACCGAGAGAACGGGCGATGCCGCGCACAAGCGTGGTTTTGCCGGCACCGAGGTCGCCGCACAGGATGACGAGGCGCGGCGTGGGCAGCATCAGTTCCATGATGGTTTCGCCGAGGGCAAGCGTGCCGTTGACGCTGCGGGTCTTGAGCCGTTTTTCGATCACAGGTTCATTCCATTATGCCCGCATGCCACTGATCCACTCTAAGCCGTCGGCGTCGCGGGTGCGGAAACGGAAGGCATCGCTCAGGTGGGCGACAGTGTCGGTCGCGAGAATGGTGTGTTCGTCGCGCTGCATGGCGGCGAAGTCGGCGGCCAGACCGTGCAGGTAGACGGCGGCTTCTACCGCTTCGGCAACGCGGCCGGGAAACTGCGCGAGCGCCGCGGCGACAATGCCGGTAAGAATGTCGCCGGAGCCGCCCTTGGCCATGGACGGGTTCCCGGTGGTGTTGACCGCGACGCGGCCGTCAGGGTGCGCGACCAGCGTGCGCCAGCCCTTGAGCACGAGGGTGACGTGGTGCTCGGTGGCGAACCTGCGCGCAAGGTTCAGGCGATCGGCCTGCACGGCCCTGGTCGAGATGCCGAGCAGCGTGCCCATCTCACCGGGATGCGGCGTTAGAACCATGGTGCGGTTACGCCCGTCAATCAGGTTGGTCTTGCCGTGAAAGGCGTTCAACCCGTCTGCGTCGAGTACGAGCGGCAGCGTGGTCTCGGCGACCAGTTTGCGCACGAACGCCGGGGTTTCGCCTTCGGTACCGAGGCCGGGACCGACAGCCAGGACGGAGATTTTCTTCAGCAGCCTGTCGCGGGTTTCCGGGTCGGCGTTCGTCAGCGCGAGTCCACCGTCGGTGTCTTCCCGCAGCGGCATAGTCATCAATTCGGGCGTAATCAGGCCGACGGCCTGCAGGATGGAGTGCGCGACCGCCGCCGTGACCAGGCCCGCGCCCGTGCGCAGTGCCGCGAGCGACGCCATGGAGGGTGCGCCAGGCTTGCCCGCCGCGCCACCGACCAGCAGCACATGGCCGTACATGCCCTTGTTGGAATCGACGTTGCGCGGTTGCTCGAAAAGCGGTTTGGACGCGCCGGTCCATGTGAGGTTCGTCGTGGACTGGATGGCCTGCGCCGGCGAGCCGATGGGCGCGACAACGACAGGGCCGAAGGTTTCGCGGGTGAGATGACCGAAGAGGTGCGCGGGCTTGGGCGCGCTGAACGTAACGACGGCGTCGGCGGGAAAGGCGTCGGGGCTGGTTTGTTCGCGGCTGTCGGCATCCCAGCCGGAGGGCAAATCGACCGAGACAATGGGGAGCGTGGAGGCACGGAGTGCCTGGCGCAGGGGAACGGCAACGCCACGCAGCGGTGGTTTCATGCCGGTGCCGAGAACGGCGTCCACGACCAGATCGACCTGCTGCAACACCGCGGTAACGGTATCCTGGGCGCTGCTTTCCACAAGAACGGCGACATGGATCGCCACACGATCCAAGGCGGCGAGAGCAGTTGCGGCACTACCCTGTACCTTCGGTTCTTCGCCTGTGAGCAACACCTGCACCTGCAAGCCACCGGCCTGCAGAATGCGCGCGGCGACCAGGCCGTCGCCGCCGTTGTTGCCCGTGCCGCACAGCACCAGCACACGGCGCGCTTCCGGATACTGTGCCTGCACAAACCGCGCAACGGCGGTTCCCGCGTTGTGCATGAGCATGCCGAACGGGACACCGAAGTCGTCTGCCGTGCGTTTGTCGATTGCTGCCATTTCCGCTGCCGTGACCATCTGCATGCGGTGTTGGATGCGACGGCGCCAACCTGCGAACAGGTGCGCCTGTGACCATACAATGCTGGTATGCGCTGGAAGACGCTTCTTGCGGAGATCGACACGGTTTCCGCCAACCCGGACGCCGACGCCGAGGTGAATGACGTCACGTACGACTCGCGCGCAGTACGGCCCGGCACGCTGTTTGTTGCGATGCGTGGCGGCACGGTCGATGGCAACCGCTTCGTCCATGCCGCGCTCGCCCATGGTGCAACGGCCGTGCTAACGGACTCTGCAGAGCAGTTTGCGCAGATGCGCGAACGAAACTTCCCTGTCGCGCTGGTGGCGCATGGGCGGCGGGCGCTGGCGCTGGCGAGTGCCGGGGTGTTTGCGCACCCGGAACGCGCGCTGAAGCTGACGGCCGTAACCGGCACCAACGGCAAGACGACCACCGCATTTCTGACCGAGGCTCTGCTGCAACAGGCGTCGCGCAAATGCCTGCTTGTAGGCACCATCGAAACACATCTGCCGGGGTTGGACGGCGCGAGAGAGACCCGCCCGAGCGCGCACACCACGCCGGAGAGCCGCGACCTGCTCGCCCTGTTTCGCGAGGCGGCGGACCGTGGCGCGACCGAAGCCGTGCTGGAGATGAGCTCGCACGCGCTGGACCAGGAACGTGTGTTTGGCCTGCCGGTGGATGTGGCAATTTTCACGAATCTGACGCAGGACCACCTGGATTACCACGGCACCATGCAGGCATACGGCACGGCGAAGGCGCGGCTGTTTGCTGGCGTGGGTGCACCGCCGCCGCAGGTAGCGGTGATCAACGCGGACGACCCGGCGTTTACGCTGATGTGGACTGCAGCCGATGGGTGCAAAACGCGGTGGAGCTACAGCCTGACCGATACTTCCGCCGACTTTTTCGCGGGTGCGATTCGCTACCGCGCCGGTGCGACGGAGTTCGTGCTCAACACGCCGTTCGGCAGTGCCGAAGTGGTAACGCAACTGACGGGCCGGGTGAATGTGTACAACGTGCTGGCGGCAGCGGCGGCGGCGCTGGCGCGGGGCATGGAGTTCGATGCGGTGGTTGGCGCGCTGCCGCAGTTGCAGCCGGTGCCGGGACGGTTTGAGACGGTACCGAACAGCCTTGGCATTGCGGTGGTGGTGGACTACGCCCACACGGACGATGCGCTGCGCAACCTGATCGCTTTGGCACGAGAGTTGGCCGGAAAAGGCCGCGTGCTGACGCTATTCGGCTGTGGTGGCGACCGCGACCGCACCAAGCGAGCGAAGATGGGTGCGGCGGCCGACGAAGAGAGCGACGTCGTCATCGTGACCAGTGACAATCCCCGGTCGGAAGAGCCCGCAGCGATCGCGGAAGACATTCTGGTCGGCGTTCATGCACGTTGCATCGCGGCGTGTGAGGTGGTGTTGGATCGGGCGAACGCGATCGAGCGAATCCTGTGGCTGGCGCGGGCTGGGGACATTGTTTTGATTGCCGGCAAGGGCCATGAAAAGACGCAGACGGCGAGAGGCGTTGCCGTGCCGTTCGACGATGTGCGGGTCGCGGCGGACGCACTTCGGCATCTGGAAGCAGGAATACAGCGCAACACAGAGGAGCAGGACAGACCATGCAATTGATGCTCGGCCAGATTGCCGATTGGCTCCATGCCGAGGGCGATTTCGCCTCGACGACTGAGGTGTTTGGTTACTCCATCGACTCGCGCACGGTCGCGGCGGGAGACCTGTTTTTTGCCGTTACGGGCGAGCACCTGGACGGTCACGATTACGTACAGTCGGCGCTTGAAAAAGGCGCGGCCGCGGCCGTGGTGAGCACGCGGTGGGTGGTGCCGGCGGAGGTGGATGCGGCAAAACTGCTGCGTGTGCCGGACAGCGAAGACTGCGTGCTGCGCGCAATGCAGAAGCTGGCGCGCGAGGTGCGGCGTGCGTGGGGCGTGTTGGGTGCCGGCCGCAAAGTCATCGGCATTACCGGGTCTGCCGGCAAGACGACCACGAAGGATTGCGTTGCGGCGGTCCTGGGCGCGCGCTTCCCTGTCCTGAAGTCCGCGGGCAACCTGAACAACGGCTTCGGCCTGCCGCTGCAATTGCTGAAGCTGGAACCCATGCATGAGTTTGCCGTGATGGAAATGGGCATGAACCACGGCGGCGAACTGGCGGCTCTGGCGAAAATCGCGGAGCCGGATTGGGCCGTGGTATCGAACGTAGCGCCGGTGCATTTGGAGCACTTTCCTTCCGGCATCGATGGCATCGCCGCGGCAAAGTATGAGCTGGTGCAGGCGCTGCCGCCGAAGGGTATTGCGGTTCTAAACGCGGATGACGCGCATGTGCGCACGTTTGGGCGGAACCGAGACGGGTTTGTGCGGGCGTTCGGCGTGCGTGAAGACGCGACGGTACGCGCCACGGACCTGGAGAGCCTGGGCGCGGACGGGATGCGCTTCACGGTCAGGGCTGCGGGAGAACGCCTGGCCGCGACGATTGCGTTAATGGGCGAGCACAATGTCTATAACGCGTTGGCGGCGGTAGCGGTCGGACTGGAAGCGGGAATTTCGCTTGCGGAATGCATCGCCGCGCTGGGCACGCTGCAGCCGGGCGACAAGCGCGGCGAGCTGCTGCACTGGCATGGCGCGCAACTGCTGAACGACACCTATAACAGCAATCCGCGGGCGCTGGACAGCATGGTCGATGCACTGACGGCGGTGGCGGCGAAACGGCGCATCGTAGTGGCGGGCGAGATGCTGGAGCTTGGCCCGGAAGCGGCACACCTGCACCACTGCTGCGGAGAACACATGCGCGCGCAAGGGATCAATATGGTCGTGGGCGTGCGCGGCGCGGCGCGGAGCACCGTGGATGGGTTTGGCGCGGGCGGCATTTTCATGGACACGCCGCAAGCGGCGGGGGAGTGGCTGCGTGAGAATCTGCGCGAGGGCGATGCCGTGCTGCTGAAAGCGTCCCGCGGCGTTCGGCTGGAGCGGGCGCTGGAAAGTTTGCACCCATAGCTTGTTCGGTTGAGTGAGGAACCCATGCCTCAAACGCGAGATATGGGGCACCCGTTTCACCTGCTGCAGAGACGAACCTTTCACGACAGCATCTCCCTGCGGCTCAGCCTAGTAAGCTGGACGTGCTGAATCCCACGTTCCCGGCCTCGATCCCGCGCCGGTGGAGGACCGTTGCTCTACTGGCTGCTGTACGAAAAGCTCTACCCGATATTTCGCGTCTTCCGCATTTTTCGCTACCTGACGTTCCGGTGCGTGTTTGCGTCGCTCACGGCGCTGCTCATCGGCATGCTGATCGGGCCGTTTGTGATTCGGCGGCTACGCGAGTTCCAGATCGGCCAGTACATTCGCGACGAGGGGCCGGAGAGCCACAAGACCAAATCCGGAACGCCGACAATGGGCGGCGTGCTGATCGCCATCGCCATTCTGGTGCCTACCCTGCTGTGGAGCGATCTGCGCAACCCGTTTGTGTGGTTGGTCATGGCCTCGACGGTCGCGTTCGGTGCCATCGGTTTCGCCGACGACTACATCAAGGTGGTGCACAAGCGAAACCTGGGCCTGACCAGCCGCCAGAAGCTCGCGTTCCAGGCCCTGGCCAGCTTTGCCGTGGCCGCCGTTCTGGTATGGATGCAGAGCCGCGGCATGTATTCCACGCGACTCGTCGTGCCGTTTTTCAAGGGGTTTCGGCCTGATCTGATTGTGGGTGCGACACGCCATATTCACGGCCTCTACTGGCTGTCGTTCTTGCCGTTCGTGCTGTTCGTCATGTTCGTCATCACCGGCGCGTCCAACGCGGTAAACCTGACGGATGGGCTGGACGGCCTCGCCATCGGCTGCACGATCATTGCCGCCGGTGCGCTGACCATGCTGACGTATGTGTCGGGGCATGTGGTGTTTTCGGACTATCTTGAGATTCCGCGCATGCCGATGGTCGGTGAGCTGACCATCTTTTGCGGCGCCATGGTGGGTGCGAGCATCGGCTTCCTTTGGTATAACGCGCACCCGGCCGAGGTCTTTATGGGCGACGTGGGATCGCTCGCGCTGGGCGGTGCCATTGCCACGGTTGCGGTCGTGGTGAAGCAGGAGCTGCTGCTGCCGTTCATCGGCGGTGTCTTTATTCTGGAGGCGGTAAGCGTGATGCTGCAGGTGGGCAGCTACAAGCTGCGCGGGGGCAAACGCATCTTCCGCATGGCACCGCTGCACCACCACTTTGAGCTGAGCGGGTGGAGTGAATCGAAGGTCATCACGCGATTCTGGATTTTGGCGCTGGTCTTTGCGCTGTTCGCGCTCACGACGCTGAAACTGCGATGAAAGCTGCGAACGTCTGCGGCTTCGTCGCGCTTGTGATCGTGCTGCTGTTCGTTGCTGCGAACTTGCTTTGACTGGAAGACTTCCCACTCTGGCTATGGAAACTTCTCGGTGTCGGCTTGCTGCTGACGCTGATCGCCGGTATCTGGGGATCGCGCTTATGGTGG
Source organism: uncultured Granulicella sp. (assembly GCA_964658865.1). GTDB lineage: Bacteria > Acidobacteriota > Terriglobia > Terriglobales > Acidobacteriaceae > Terriglobus. The sequence goes on along the minus strand of CBAAAH010000166.1, from coordinate 11 downwards.
CTCCTGACTGG
>CBAAAH010000165.1:0-6668 GCA_964658865.1 uncultured Granulicella sp. | reverse complement strand
GCACCTCGGTACCGGCGACGGCGGTGGGTGTCAGTGCCTGCTGTGCGGCGGGCGTGGCATCTGTTGCGGCGGGAGCAGGTGCCGAGGCGCTACCGGTCTCTTCAATCACGGCAACGACGGTGTTGATCTGGACCGTCTCGCCTTCTTTCGCCTTCAGTTCCTTCAGCGTGCCGGCGGTGGGCGACGGAATTTCCGCATCCACTTTATCCGTCGAAATCTCGAACAGCGGTTCATCGCGGGCGATCTGGTCGCCTACCTGCTTCAGCCACTTGGTAAGGGTGCCTTCGGTAATGGATTCGCCCATCTGGGGCATGACGACTTCGGTAGGCATACGGTTCCTCGAATCGGTTTGGCGCTCTGCTTGCGTTCTCCGCGTGCGCGAAGGCAGAGCGGCATCGCCCTCATTATAGAGAAGCAGTGAGTCCGCGGGTAAGCGAGTCGGCAAGGCAGCGTTTGCCTTCCGTTTTCAGGAAGAGGCGTTGGATGGGTTAGGCGGATGTTGTCGCAAGCAGTTTGTCCAGCGACGAGGCGGCCAGCACCTGCCGCTGGAAGACCGCGCCGAAGTTTCGCGCGGCGGCATTGCGTGCGTTCTCCAGCGTGGGCGCGATTGCGGGTGGGTCGTCCACTTCAAGCTCGAGCGACGTTGCCTGCCGGTCGGCAATGCCGCAGGGCACGATCCAGTCGAAGTCGCGCAGGTCGGTCGTGACGTTCAGGGCAAAGCCGTGCGACGTGATGCCGCAGGAGACGTGCACGCCGATCGCTGCGAGTTTTTTCTCCTGAACGCTGCCACCGGGGACAGTCCACACCCCGGTGCGGCCGGCAACGCGCTGCCCCGGCACGCCGAAGTCCCGCGCGGTGCGGATCAGCACCTCTTCCAGCAGCCGCACATAGTCCACCGGCCCGAGATGCGGACCCTTTTTGCCAGGCAGATTTCCACGCAGATCGAGAATGGGGTAGCCCACGAGCTGGCCTGGGCCGTGGTACGTCACCTCGCCACCACGGTTGGTTTCATGCACCGTGACACCTCTTGCGGCGAGCAGTTCATCGCTGGCGAGGATGTTGTCGCGCCGCGCGTTCCTGCCAAGCGTCAGTACCGGCGGGTGTTCCAGCAGGATGAGGGTATCGGCGACGGTGCCGGCCTTGCGCGCAGCAATCAACTCACGCTGCACGCGGAGGCCTTCGTCGTAAGAGACGCGGCCGAGTTGGAGAAGGTGGACGAACATGAGCTTTGCGTGGGCTGCTTCAAGTTTACGCGTAGCCTGATGTTTCGCCTTTTCTGTCATCCCTCTACTGCGTTACGGTGATGGCAAAAGGATGAAGCGTTGCGGCATGCAACGCAGAAACAAGATTTAGCGCACGGGTGTCGCGGGAGCAATGACGGCCGGTGGTGCGGGGGCGAAAAGCTTTTTCGCGTTCAGACCGGTGTTGTAAATGCCCCAGGCGGCGGGGATGCCGACGATCAGCCAGGCGAACACGATGGCGATGGCGGGTGTGCGGTTGGTGGAAGTCGTTTCGTTTGCCAAGGTGGGGCCCTTTCGTTAGGTGGTGGTGTCCTGCATCCAGTATTTTTCGGCGACGGGGCGCACCAGCAGGTCCGCAATCAGGCCGACCACCATGAGTGCACACATGATGTGCAGAATCGTGGGATAGGCTTGCGCCTTGGGTCGGCCGGTCGCGACGTAGTGGTCCAGAATGCCATTGACGATGAGTGGACCGATAATGCCTGCGGTGGACCACGCGGTCAGCAGCCGACCGTGGATAGCCGACACGTTGAACCCGCCGAACAGGTCTTTCAGGTACGCCGGAATCGTCGCAAACCCGCCGCCGTACATCGACAGCAGGATGCACGCGACGCCGACGAACGCGCCGACCGAGTGCAGCGACGGCAGCACGAAGTACAGCACCGCACCGATGAAGAAGAAGCAGAGATACGTCGCCTTGCGGCCCAGGTAGTCCGACACGGCGGCCCAGAAGAAGCGTCCGCCCATGTTGAACAGGCTCAGCAGGCCGACAAAGCCGACCGCCGCGGCGGGACCGATCCGGCCCTTGAACAGGTCCTGAATCATGGGCGACGCCTGTTCCAGAATGCCGATGCCGGCCGTGACGTTGGCGCAGAGCACGATCCACAGCAGGGCAAACTGCGGCGTCTTCCACGCCTGCTGCACGGCCACGTTGTGCTTGCTGATGAGCGCGTTCTGCGTCTCTTTGGGCACGTAGCCGTCGGGCTTCCAGCCAGGCGCGGGCACGCGGATGGTGAACACGCCGAACATCATGAACACGAAATAGAGCACGCCCATGGTCGCAAACGTGAGTGGAATCGCATCCGCGCCGTGTGGCTTGTAGAAGGCCATCAGGTTGTTGGCCAGTGGTCCGCCGATCATCGCGCCGCCGCCAAAGCCCATGATGGCCAAGCCCGTCGCAAGGCCCGGCCTGTCGGGGAACCACTTGATCAGCGTGGACACCGGCGAAATGTACCCGAGGCCAAGGCCGATGCCGCCGATCACGCCGTAGCCCAGGTAAATGAGCGCCAGCAGGTGCAGGTGCGCACCCAGCGCGGCAACGAAGAACCCGGAACCGAAGCAACACGCGGCGTAGAACATGGCGCGCCGAGGCCCGGCTTTCTCAAGCCACGCGCCGAAGATTGCGGCAGAGATGCCGAGAAACGCAATAGCGATGGAAAAGATGTAACCGACGGCCTTCAGGTTCCACGTGCTGCCATCTGCGCCATGCAGGGCGAGCAACGGATTTTTAAACACCGAAAATGCATACGCCTGGCCAATGGAAAGGTGGATGGCAAGCGCGGCGGGCGGCACCAGCCATCGGCTGTAGCCGGGTGCGGCAACGGAGCGTTGTCGGTCGAGAAAAGACAGCATCGGGGTAGGCCTCGGAACGATGAAACAGTGACTTCAGCGCTGTTAGGGAAACTACTCCTGCCGAAGTGCGGTCGTCTATCGGCACACCGGTACGCGAAGTACAAAGGGGCAATCCGCAGAAACGGATTGCCCCTTGCCCTGCATGGATGCGGCCCAGGTTATGCGTTCAGCGACATGCCCTTCACGCTGGCAAAGCCGTCGAGCAGGCTTTCACTCAACGTTGGGTGCGCGTGCTGGGTGAACATCAGTTCGTCGATGGTCATCTCCGCTTCGATGGCGACGACGGCCTCGGCGATCAGCTCCGTCGCGTAGGGCCCGATGATGTGCACGCCCAAAACTTCGCCGTACTTCTCATCCGCGATCACCTTCACAAAACCGTCGTGCGCATTCAGGATCGTTGCTTTCGAGTTGCCGGCGAGGGGAAACTTGCCGACCTTGATGGTCCATCCCTTGTCCGCGGCCATCGCGCGCGCCTGCGCCTCGTTTAGGCCGACGGAGCCGATCTGCGGCTCGCAATAAGTGCACGCCGGAATGCGGTTGCGCGTGACCGGTTTGTACGGCTTGCCGGCCATGTGCGCGGCGGCGACGGCACCGGCCATGCTGCCACCGTGGGCCAGCAGCGGCAATCCCGCGACGATGTCGCCGATGGCGTAGATGCCGGGCTCGGCGGTTTCAAAGTGGTCGTCCACCTTGATCGAGGTCCGGTCCATCTCGACTTTCGTCGACTCCAGATTCAGGCCCGCGGTGCGCGGTGCGCGGCCGATGGCAATGAGCACCTTGTCCGCTTCCAGAATGTTGTCCTTGCCGTCGCTGGTCGCGAAGTGGATCTTTACGCCCTCGTCGGCGCGCTCGATCTTGTCCATCTTTGCGCTCGTGTGCATGGTGATGCCCTTTTTCTTGTACTGCCGAGCAAACTCTTTGCTGACTTCAGCGTCTTCCGCGGGCACCACGCGGTCGGCCATCTCGATGATGGTGACCGGCACGTTGAAGCTGTTGAAGACCGACGCAAACTCCACGCCGACCGCGCCCGAACCGATAACGGCCAGCGACTTGGGCAGCTTGTCCAGCGAAAGGATTTCGATGTTCGTCAGGATGCGGTCGTCTGGCGTGTAGCCCGGAATCATGCGCGCGTCGGAGCCGGTGGCGAGCACGACCTTCTTGGCCGTGATGGTGCTTTTTGCGCCGTCGCTGTCCACGTTCACCGTGAACACGCCGTCCTTCGCGCCGCCGGTCAGCGTGCCCACGCCGCGCAGCAGCGTGACCTTGTTTTTCTTGACCAGGAACTGCAGGCCGGCGGTGTGCTTGTTAATGATGTCGCCCTTGCGCTTCAGCACCTGCGGCCAGTTGATGGTGCCGCCGCCAATGCCGTCCACGCCGTACATCGCGCCTTCCTTGGCGTGGTCGAAGATTTCGGCCGAGAACAGCATGGCCTTGGTGGGCACGCAGCCCACGTGCAGGCAGGTGCCGCCCAGCTTGTCCGTCTTCTCCAGCAGCGCGACCTTCAGGCCGTACTGCGCCGCGCGGAATGCGCACGAATAACCCGCCGGACCACCACCGATCACAGCTACGTCGAATACCTGTTCTGCCACGGGAATGCTCTCCTGAATGCCTGCAGGCGGCCACGGAACGCGGACCCTGCCACGGGCGCGGACCTTGGCCCACGCAACACCTTTAAGTTTACGCTTGCCGTCAAGTTCGCCGCGCCGGTGTTCGATTTCGGCGTCATACTATCAGCATGGCGACCGCGACCTTCATCCCCGTTGAGGAATACCTGCATACCAGCTACCGGCCCGACGTGGATTACGTCGACGGCGAGTTGGAGGAGCGCAACTTGGGCGAGCAATGGCACAGCGTAGTGCAAAAAACCATCGCAGCGATTTTCTATATGCGTCGCAAGGATTGGGGCCTGCGTTCACTTACCGAGCAGCGGGTCCAGGTCAATGCCACACGTTATCGCATTCCGGATGTTTGTGTCGTTTCCTCTGCCGATCCCATTGAGCCCATCCTGCACACGCCGCCGCTGCTTTGCGTTGAGGTGCTTTCGCCGGAAGATCGGTTCAGCCGCACCCTGAAGCGGGTACAGGAATTTATCCGGATGGGCGTGCCGCAGGTGTGGATCATCGACCCGAACTCGCGCGACATCTGGACGGTAAGCGACGATGGCAATCCCGTCCAGCTTCGGGGCGACGCGCTGACGCTAACGGGAACGCCGGTGCGCATACCTATCGCGGAAATTTTTGAAGAGATCGACGAAGCGCCGAAGGCCTGAAGCCGGTGGGGTTCGTGGCCGTTCGCTGACGGCGGCTTGCCAAGGATTTGTTCAACGAGTGGTAGGCATGGCTTCGCTGCCCACCAGGATCTTCTGCAGTTGCAGCCGCATCAGGATGACGGTGGCGTGCAGGTCATGCAGCATGGCTTCTCGGTCCGCGAGTTCTTCGGCGCTGAGCTTGCGGGTATCGGTGCGGTCAGCGGTCAGGCTGTCGACGGTGGCACCGGTTTCCTTGGGCGTCCGCGCCACGCGGTGCAGGCGGTACCATGCGTCGACCAGCGCCTGTCCTAGCGGCGGTTTGCCGGGTTCCGCGGGCGTGTTCAGGTACGCCAGCACACTGGGCGGGTAGGCGCTTTCCGCGTTGGAGTGGCGGTCTAGCAACTGGGCGAGCATGTTGTAGTGCGAGCGGATGGGCCGCTTGCCGCCGCTTAACCCACGTAGCTGAATTCCACTCAGAATCAGTGCCGTTCCACCAGAGGCGGCCTGCAGCGCGGTGCCAGCATGGTTTAGGCCGTGTGTGAGTTGCATGGCCGATCCGGCTGCGCCCAGCGCGCCGCTCGCAGCGATGGTGATCAGGTTGAGCGTCGCGTTTTCGCGCTGGCTGCGCACCTGCAGGGCGTAGGTGTCCTCGTTCATGTAGGCCGCTTCGGTATCGATGCGGCCAAGCACGGAATCCACATCGAACGACGCGCTGAGAACGCGCTGCATCATGGCAAGCCGCAGGTCGACCGCGGCAACGGAGGTGCCCTTGCCGTCGGCACGCAGGGCCTCCAATTGCTGCTTCAGCGGTGCGATGCCAAGGGCATCTTCAATCAGCGTTGGAGCTACGGTAATGGTGACAGGGGCGACCGTCTGACCGTAGACCGGCACGGGCGCGGCGGCAAGAACGAAGGCCGCAAACAGCAAGCGCGCCGGCATGGTGCATCGGAGAGTGAAAGTCATGTTCACCTGCAACCCGGGTTAAAGGATGTTCACGGCACGCGCCGCGAGCAGCGCTACGGTCGCAAACGAAATGAGTGCCTGCACCATCATTAGCGCCTTGGCCCAGCGCGACAGCACCGGGCAGTCGGTGGGCGAGAAGGCGGTGCTGGTGTTGAATGCCAGAAACAGGTAATCCAGAAAGCCGGGACTCCAGTTGCCCTCGCCCATCTGGTCGCGCATCTCCGGGGCGAGCGTCATCTGCGGAAACAGGAACGCACCGTCGGTGTGGGCCTCGCGCAGCTCCCGCTCATGCGGTCCGCCCGCGTCCAGCCGCCAGTACCACGAGGCGAACACCAGAATGTTCGTCACCCAGATGCAGGCGGCCGAGCCAAGCAGCGCCTGCGGCGACTCCTTGTGCGTGGGCAGCGCCGCGATCAGCAGGCCCAGCGACCATGCCATGTCCAGCGTCACGATGCCGAGCAGAAGGTAGGCAAGCACCAGGTACAGCGCGCGCCGGCGCTGAAAGTAGGCGACATAGGTGGGCACGACCAGGCCGACCACGATCACCAGCAACAGCCAGCCAGGGCCGACGGACAAGCTTTCCG
>CBAAAH010000164.1:0-6676 GCA_964658865.1 uncultured Granulicella sp. | reverse complement strand
GCGAAGCGACTGGCTCCCCTCGTTGCCAAGTTGGTCGAAGTCTCCATGCCTCAGGTGCTGGAGGCCTATAGCCCAGCGAGGAGTGCGGCCTGACGGTGTTGTAGTGGACGCGCCAGTGCTCGGCCAGCACCCGCAGTTCTTTCATCGAGTAGAAGAGCTCGCCGTTGAGGAACTCATCCCTGAGTTTGGAGTTGAACGATTCGCAGTAGCCGTTCTCCCAAGGGGAGCCGGGTTCGATGTACAGTGTCTTTGCGCCCGTATCAGCAAGCCATTTGCGCAGGTCTTTGGCGACGAATTCCGGCCCGTTGTCTGATCGAAGATGCTCTGGCACTCCCTTCCAAACCATGACGTCAGCCAGCGCTCCGATCACTTTGGCACTGGACCAACGCCGTTCCGCGCGGATCAGCAGGCACTCGCGCGTCGATTCGTCGATCAGGTTGAGCATGCGCACACTCCGGCCGTCATGCGTTCGCGCGCTCATGAAGTCGTAACTCCATACGTGGCCCGCATGTGTCGGTCTGAGCCGCACACATGATCCATCGTTGAGCCACAACCGGCCCCTTGGCTTCTGCCTCTTTGGTACCTGCAGCCCTTCACGACGCCAGATGCGTTCGACCCGGTCCTTGCCCACCTTCCAGCCGGCACGCACCAGCAACGCCGTGATCCGGCGATACCCGTAACGCCCATACTGGCTGGCAAGAGCAACGATGGCCTGAGTCAGACGATCTTCGTCTTCGCGCTGTGTCGGCTGGTAGCGCTGCGTGCCCCTGGGCTGCCCCAACAGATCGCACGCGTGTCGCTCACTCACGCCACGCTCACAGGCATGGCTCACCGCACTGCGCCGTCGCTCAGGGCTTAGAAGTTTCCCGAGGCAATATCCTTCAGCACCAGGTTATCCAGACTCAGGTTCGCCACCAGACGCTTCAGCTTCCCGTTCTCCTGCTCCAGCTCCTTCAACCGCTTCGCCTGGTCGATCTGCAACCCGCCATACTCCTTGCGCCAGCGGAAATACGTCTGCTCCACGATCTCCGCTTCCTTACATGCCTGCGCCGTCGTCTTGCCGTTCGCTACCGCCACTTCGATCTGTCGAAGAAGGTTCACCACCTGCTCGGGTTGGTACCGCTTGCCTCGTCCCATCTTGCTCGCCTCATCCCAGTGTGTCTCTTAATCACTGGTACAAAGCAAGCCGGGCACTCCACTTGCAGTAAAGCAGTACTTCCTCAACACGTTGGCACAACGTATAGGGGGCGCTCGTTTGCAAGGGAGCAGCGACGGTAGCCGTCAATGCGACGACGAATGTCGCGGCTGTGTGCCAAAACCAAGACATACGAAGCAGTCAGCGGCCCTTTGTTGATCTGTGAGATCTGTATCGAGCCGCTATCCAGTAAGTGCAGGCTACCGGCGCTCGATTAAGAAGACCTGAAGGTGCTGCGTGCAAGCTGGCAATAAGGCGTTGCCGTTTTCGTATAACGGCAACGCCCTGTCTGTTTTTCGAGAATGTTAGTTTCCAATGCTCCACGCGATTGCTGCGTCAAATAACTTCAAGCCGCAGGGATTCAGGTTTGGGAAAGTTTTGTCATCGAGTGGGAAAAACAATCGGCGCGCGGGTGCAATTGCATCGTAGTCCATCGTTGCTCCTTTTTCGTAGGCGAAGATGGCGGCTTTCTCCGGCTCACCCGGCAGTGTTGCGATGATACTTGCGCCGAGGCCCGGCTTTCCCCACGTCATGGGCGCAGCTGTTGTATAGATGGTAGTTTTACCTGCCGGTATACCGGCCTCAATGGGATGTGGTGCGTTGACGAACCACAGGTTGTGCTCCTTCTCCGCAATGCCGGAGTCGATGTTCTCTCGCCGTCCTACCATGCTCAGTTGGTCTAGCATCTGGTACTCCCACGTCATGAGAGGCACATGCAGGTCGCGCACCGTGTAGCGCAGATACCGCGCACTCACGCTGGATGACAGCAGCACAAGGGAGTAGCTGTTCAAGGTTTCCGCAGGCTGAGCTTGGTCAACCTCGGTCACCTTGAAGCCAAGACTTTCAAGATGTGCCTTGACCTGGTCATCAATATCGCGGTTCTTACCGGCGAGTTGCATATACAGCGCGATGCTTTTGCCCTTCCCCTGGATTGTTGTCGCACGCAGAGACTCGGGGAGCACCGTGCAAGTGGTTCCACGGTCTTGTATCTGCGCAGTCATGAGAGGTGTCGTCATTGCGATTGCTGCGATGCAGGTAAAAAGAAAGCGCTTCATTAGAAAAGAATCCTTGTTGCGAACTGGATTTGGCGTGCAGGATCGCTGTTCTGAACACCGGCCTGTGGCTTCATAAACGAGCTGCCTGCAGTCGTGGTGTTCCCGTAGGTCGATGTCAGCGTAACGAAGTTGCTGTGATTGAAAACGTTTGAGCTCTCTACGCGTGCCTCGACGTTTAAGCGGTCGTGGATATGGAACAGGCGTGTTAGTGCAAAGTCCGTCTGTAACTGCTTTGGTCCTCTAAAAGAGTTGCGGGATAAGCCATACGGACGATCTGCAGCAATGCCATCGCCATCGTTATCGACACCGGTCAGTGGATTGACCGGCATACCACTGGCTGCGGTTGTCGTGCCACTCAAACGGAATGCATATGGAAGATCGACAATACCGCTCGCGATAAATCGGTTGCGTTGGTAGTAGTTCGATGGCGCATTCTCGCCAACGGTGGAGTTCCACACATTTGGCGTGCCGGAGCCCAGTGCGCCGGTGAAGAACGCGTTGGTGATGTTCGAGCTGTACAGGTATGCGGTCTGTAGCTGGAAGTGATTGCCAAAGTGGCGAATCACCTGCACCTCAAGCGATGGGTTACGCGCGTTTGCTCCATTCGTCACCTGCTCAACGTTTGCGACGGGGATCGTCGTGCCGTCGTTGCGCGTATAGGTGAGGTATGGCCTGGTAGCATTCGCCACCGCGGTGGTGCGTGTTGCCGTCGGGTTCGCCGCTGTTCGGATGAACGGTGTCGGAGCGTTGAGATTCACCAGCGTTAGTTGATGGCGCGATGCCATAAAGGTCCCGTCGATCTGCAGGATGAAACCTGCTGGCAGTTGCTGCTGGATACCTACAGAGAGCTGCATGGTGTACGGGTTATCGAGAGTGGGGCTCAGGAGGTAAAGATCGCGGCGATCGGATGTGCCGCTGATCGTGGGCGGCGTGGGATACGAAGGATTGGAGATGGTGTACGTCGCGGACGTTGAGTTCGGTCCTTGATTGAGCGCATTGCGCTGCAACTGTCCATACAGCTGGTCGTAAAACAAGCCAGCGCCAGCACGCAAGATGGTCTTGCCTTGGCCAAAAGGATCCCATGAGACACCAAGCCGCGGCTGGAAGTTAGCGCGGCCATTCGCGTTTGACTGGAAGTCGTAGCGCAGGCCAAGGTTCGCCGTAAGATGCTCGCTGAGTTTCCAGTCATCCTGTACGTACGAGGCCATCAGGTCCTGCCCGTACTTCATGGAGGAACCACCTACCGATACGACATAACGCAAGGGCTGTTGTCCGGCAGTGGGTGCGCCTGCGGCAAAGGTGTATGTACCGTACTGGCTGTTGATGAGGTGATGGTTCGTATAGACCTTGATGTAGTCGCCACCGAGCGTGAAGGTATGTCCTCGCCACGTGCGCGCCAGCGTGTCCGTTATCTGCCACGAGTTTGTGCGCACATGCTCGATCGCAGAACCCCCGGTTATTGAATAGCTGGGCCGTACGATCGAGACACTCGCGTTGAAAGGCGTGTACCAGACCGGCAGCGCATTCGCATATGAGAAGCGGAAATCGTTGAGCCAGTTTGCAAACAGCGAGCGCTGCGTGACCTGTGCGGACGCGCTCTGCTGAATGTCCGTTCGACCAGCGGTAGCCTGCACGAAGCCGCCGATGATGTCGTTAAGGTTGTTTGTTGTTAGGAAATCGCCGTTCAACCTCAACGTCGTGAACTGGTGGTCATTCCACTTGTGGTCGATGCGAGCGAGCCCGAACCACGAGTCCTGCTTGCCGGTAAAGAACGACGGCGTAGGGGACTGGATGTAAGCACCTCGCTCCTGATGAAGCTGCTCATACGAGGCAAGGAAGTTCGTCTTGCCACGAACGATTGGGCCGCCAATCGTCGAGCCCCACTGCAGCTTGGTATTCGGGACGTGGAAGGTCGATACTGGTGGCGCAGACTGTATTCCGGAAGGACGAACAAAGGCATATGCTTCGCCATGGAACTCATCCGAGCCAGCCTTCGTCGACACAAGTACGATGCCGCCGCTGGCGCGTCCGTACTGGGCAGGGAACTGGTTCGTCAGCAGCTTGAACTCGCCTACTGCAGACACGGAGACATTCTGCTGTGGTCCGTTGGAGAAGATGAAGTCGAAGTTCGTGCTGCCATCCAATAGGTACTGGGTGAAGCGGAATGACTGGTTGTTGATGGTAAGTCGCGTCGCCTGTCGACCGTCGGAGCCGGAACCAACCGTGTTGCGCGCGCGTGGGTCGAGCAGCGCGAATTGCGATAGGTTCCGCGCAACGGACGGCAACTCGGTAAGTGCGCGTGGAGTGAGTGTCAAATCCATGTCTGGTGTGCTTTTGAGAGCTTCGCTTTGGGCAAACACCGTAATGTTCTGTTGCAGTGGATCGACCTTCAACGCAACCTGCAGCGGGCTTCCGGGCAGAACGTCGGTCCGTGTCATCGTCTCGAAACCAAGCGCATGGATCGTGATGGAATATGTTTGGTTCGCATCCAGGCCGCTCACGATAAACTCACCAGCATCATTCGATCTCGCCTCGAGTAACGTGCCGTTGGAACGTGATACCTCAACGCGGGCGCCGGCAATGGAAGTGCCGTCGGAAGACTTGAGCACGCCAGTCAACGTAGTAGCAAATTGTGCCTGTAAGCCAGTGAGCGGGAGAGTGAGAGCGGCCGACGCCAGTAATGCGCTGCGAAGACGAGAGGGACAGTACATCAAACAACCTTTCAGTGCGAGCCATCGAGACAAGTGCCCGGGCGGGTAATAAGTCGTCGCGCAACGCCTTCCCTCAAAAGCCTGCGCGCGTGATTGCAGTACATACGGTCAAGCCATAGCGGCTACAGTCTTACGTTCAGCAGCGCGTGCGCGACGGCCACGCCATGCGCCAAACCGTCGTATGGAAAGCGCGAAGCCAGTCCACACAAGAAGCAGAGCTGCGAACACGCTGAACAGTGCGATGACTTGCCCGGGTACGCCGAACAACTCACCACTATGCAGGAAGCGCGCATACAGCCTCCATTGACGGCCACGAGGTAGCTTTGCAAACGGCTCCCACTTCGCGACATCGCCCTTTCGGGAGAGTGTTAGCAGGTTGCGGAATTGAGGACGGCTGTCCAGCGTGTCATTGATAGTGAAGCTGATGTTCTTATCGTTCACCTTCGGAATACGAATTGTCATGCTTTGCCACGCAGTGTCCTGTGCCTTTGCAACAGGAATGAGCGTGTCAATCACGGCAAGATCGGGCGCGCTTCCACCACGTGCTCGCTCTTCAGCCGCTTTGGGCAAGGACGAACCTGAGATGCGGTACAGCGCATTGTTCGCCCATGGATAGGCCATGATGGTGCCAGTCAACGAGATAGCCAGCAGTGGCAGAAGGAACCAGATACCAGCAACGTTGTGCAGGTTCCACTCTCGTGCGCGGCCCTTCAATCCAGCGCGTACCAGCGTTACCGAGCGCAGGTTTGCGGCACGCCACTGTCGCGGAATCCAAAGCACGAAGCCGAGAAGCATCAGCACAAAGAACGCAAGATTACCGGCATCCTTCACCGATCGCAGCGACTCATGCTTCTTACCTCCAACGGCAACCCAACGATGCAGGTCTTTCACATCGGAGAAAAAGGCGCGGCTTGCACTCGGTGTTGGTTGCAACAACGAGCCGTCGCACGGATCGATTAGATACACCACGTCGTTACTGACCGTCATCTGCGCAGGGGCGCTTGTATCCGAGAGTAAGGTGACACTCTGCGCCTTTACATGCGCCTGCGCCTGCGCTCTCGCAACCATGGCGCTGGGCGAAAGGCATGTTGCATTCGAAGGAACTGGGTGAGCCTGGACTGAACGTTCCGCGATTCGAATGATCTGTGGCTGGAACGAAAGTAAGGTTCCCGTGAGCGCTAAAAAAACGACAACAATGCCGACAGCGATTCCAAGGCACAGGTGACACCAGAACAACATTTTTCGCGCAGTCACAGATAATCCTCACTTCTTCAGTGCTCAACGGATTGCATAGACCACTTTTGAGACAAGGAGTCTTAAGGCCGCGCAGAACGCGGTCGATGCACATGCTTCGTTATGAATGCACGAGTAGGAAGGAGAGTCTGCACCAGTCACTGAGGCGCAGAAGCTCTCGTTTGGATATAAGACTAAAACGGTCCGGTATCGATGTCAATCTAGAAAATTGCGAATCGTAATGTCTATTAACAATTCGGCATCAAAAGAAACGGTGGAGACACGTAGCCGATCATCCGATAGCGCAGGTGAGGCATGGTCATCGTTGCCCATAAACCTTAAACATCCCTGAAGGTGCGAAATCTTTCATGAAGGGGAAGGTGCGTCTGCTGTTGGCAGACGCACCTTGAAACGCCTTTTCCAACGCTAGGGCTGCGTAAATAGAGCGTTGAGCGATGGAGTCTGACGAGCAATCTCATTCC
>CBAAAH010000163.1:0-6706 GCA_964658865.1 uncultured Granulicella sp. | reverse complement strand
GCCCTGGCTGGACTGCGACTTCAACGGGCTGCCGGTGTACGGTGCGCCGGACAGCTTGCCGTTATCCTCGTCGCCGGCGTCCATGGTGGTGCGGCTGTAGCTTGCGTCGTGCGCGATGGGCTCACTCATAGTCACGGGTTCCTTCGTCTTCATTATCGGGCACGGCGGCGTCGGCGGGAACCCAGTGAATGCTCGCCAATGAATCGCGCAGGGCTGCGATGCCGATCGATACCTGGTCTTCCACGCCGACCGTCATGCGCACAAACCCTGCAAGGCCGGGGTCTGCGGAGCGGTCGCGCAGCAACACGCCGCGTGCGCGCATGGCTTCCACCAGCAGCTTGTGCTTCGGCCCGATGCGCATCAGCACGAAGTTCGCTTCGCTGGGCCAGCGCGGCACCTTCATGTGGTCCAGCGCCTTCTCGATGCGGTCGCGACCCTCGCGAATCTGCTGCACATACCAGTCCAGAAACTCTGTATCGCCGACGGCGGCTTCGACCGCCAGCAGCGCAACGCCGTTCACGTTGTAGGGCGAACTCGCCTTGCGGATGGGATCGACCAGCGCCTTCGGTCCCGCGATCAAACCGGCACGCAGATTCGCGAGGCCATATGCCTTGGAAAACGTGCGTGCGACGATGAGGTTGTGCGGTCCGTTCCCGGTGGCGATGTCGTCCATCACGGTCTCGCCGAAGAAGTGGAAGTACGCTTCATCGACCATGACCAGCGCGTGCGGCGCGGCGTTGGCGATCTCGTGAATCTGCGCGCGCGTCATCACGGCACCGGTAGGGTTGTTGGGCGAGGCGAGGATGATCAGCTTCGTGCGTGACGTGATGGCCGCGAGCAACTTCGCGTGAGGAAACTGCAGCGATGCATCGGCCTGCACGCGCACGATCTGCGCGCCCATGGCCGTCGCGTTCACGTCGTACATAAAAAACGATGGCGTGGCGAAGAGGCACTCGTCGCCCTCTTCCAGGTAGGTAAAGCAGACCAGGTGAATGGCTTCGTCGACGGCGTTGGTGAGCAGCACCTGCTCGGGTTGCAGCGTCAACGCTGCGGCGACCACGGCTTCCACCGGTGCGCGCTCGGGATAGATGGTCAGGCCTTCAAGCGTGAGGCTGCCGAGGGCTTCGCGCACGCGAGGGCTGGGCGCGTGTGTGTTCTCGTTGAAGTCGAGGCGCAGAGCGTTGCGGCCGGCGAGCGGCGGATGGTACTCCGGCATGTTCTGCACGGCGCGGCGCGGTGCGATGGCCGCCGCCCTCGCCGTATCCGGTGCAAGCTCGGTGATCTCGGCGTTCATTGCGTCCGCGTCAAAGGTTGTGGTCATCGCTTGCCTGCCTTCATGCGCACGCGGACGCTCTCGGCGTGTGCGGTCAGGCCCTCTGCCGTGGCGAGGGTAATAGCGTGCGGACCGAGATTCGCGAGGCCCTTTGCCGTGTAGTGCTGCACGGTGATGACCTTCAGGAAGTCGACCACGCTGAGGCCGCCGCGCATGCGGCCGACGCGGCCGGTGGGCAGCACGTGGTTGGGGCCGCTGATGTAATCGCCCATACTCTGCGGCGAGTTGTTCCCGACGAAAACGGAGCCTGCGTTGCGTACCCAGTCCAGGTCGGCAATGTTGTCGACGGTCAGGTGCTCGGGCGCGAGGCGGTTGGTCAGGGTGTGGGTTTCTTCGACCGAGCCGCAAAGGAAGACTGTCCCGCGTGCCTTGAGTGAGATCCTGGCGAGCTTGTTGTCTTTCGCCTGCCGCTTGGTCTCGTCGACCACCTGCTTCGCCAGCGTCTCGTTCGTGGTCACGAAGATTGCGAGCGTTTCGGGGTCGTGCTCGGCCTGGGCGACGAGGTCTGCGGCGATGCCGGCAGCGTCTCCGGTCTCGCTGGTGACGGTGATCTCGGTCGGCCCGGCGGGCATATCGATGCCGCATTCGGTGCTGGCGACGACCTTGGCCGCGGTGACGAAGAGGTTGCCGGGACCGACGATCTTATCCACGCGCGCGATGGTCTCCGTGCCATAGGCGAGCGCAGCCACGGCCTGTGCGCCACCGATGCGATAGAACTCCGTGACGCCCGCGAGATACGCTGCCGCGAGTGTTTCCTTCGCCGGTTTGGGCGACACCACGACGATGCGCGGAACACCCGCAACCTGCGCGGGGATCGTCGTCATAAGCAGCGTGCTGGGCAGCGGAAAGCGGCCGCCGGGTACGTAACAGCCGACCGATTCCAGGGGCCGCACGATCTGGCCGACACCGACGCCGGGCGTATTTTCCGTCGACCATTCTTCAGGCTTTTGCTGCTCGGCAAAACTGCGGATGTTGTCCGCCGCGGTCTGCATCGCCGTGCGCAGCGCCTGCGGCACGGCATCCCACGCGGCATGCATCTCTTCGGGGGTCACGCGCAGCGGCGTACCTTTTTGCAGGCCGTCGAGTTTCATCGCCAGCTTGGTCAACGCGCGGTCGCCATGCTCAAGTACCGCACCCATGATCTTGCGCACGACAGGTTCCACTTCAGCGGTCTTCGCCGCGCCGCGGCGCTCCAGTTGCTGCAATAGTTTTTCGGCATCCTGCACGTGCTTGCCGGTGGTTCTGACGATTTTCATGTGCTTTGCCTTTCGTGGCTTACAGCACCACTTTGCTCAACGGATATTCCACGATGCCGCTGCCGCCCGCTGCCTTCAGCTTTGGGATCACGTCCCGCACGGTCGTCTCGTCCAAAATCGTGTTGACGGCGACCCACTCGCTGTTTTGCAGATGTGAAACCGTCGGCGAGGAGAGTGCCGGCAGCACTGCAAGCACCGCATCCAGCGAAGCCTTCGGCACATTCAGCATCAGGCCCACCTGGCTCATCGCGTTGATGGCGCCATTCAGCATCATGGCCAGGTTCTGGATCTTCTGCTGCTTGAACGGATCGGCCCATGCACCCTTGTTCGCGATGAGCTGGGTTTCGCTTTCCATCAGGGTTTCGATAATGCGCAGACGGTTCGCACGCAGCGAAGATCCGGTCTCCGTCACTTCGACGATGGCGTCGGCCAGCATGGGTGGCTTCACTTCCGTCGCGCCCCAGCTAAACTCCACCTTGACGGGGATGTTTTTCTCCGCGAAGTAGCGTTTGGTGTATTCCACCAGTTCCGTCGCGATGATTTTGCCGGCCAGGTCTTCCGGCTTTTGGTAGGGCGAATCTTCCGGCACGGCCAAAACCCACTTCACGGCCTGGCGGCTCTGCTTGCTGTAGGTGAGCGAGGTGACGCGTTCCACGTCGGCCAGGTTTTCCAGCACCCAGTCGTTACCGGTCAGGCCGGCGTCCAGCGCGCCATGCTCCACGTAACGCGCCATCTCCTGCGCGCGCACCAGCATGCACTCGATCTCGTCGTCGTTGATGGCGGGAAAGTACGAGCGGCCGTTCGTGGCGATCTGCCAGCCGGCGCGTGCGAACAGGGCCACCGTTGCGTCCTGCAGGCTGCCCTTGGGAATGCCGAGACGGAGTTTCTTTGCCATTACTTTTTCCCTTCAATCTGTTTCGTGAAGCAGCTTATCGTGCCCTCGTGGCACACCAGGCCGTCGCCGTCCACGGTTACCCGAAAGAGCAGGGCATCGGTGTCGCAGTCGGTGCTGACGCTGACGATGCGCAGGCGGTTGCCGCTGGTTTCGCCCTTCATCCACAGCCTGTTGCGGGTGCGGCTCCAGAACGTGACGAACCCGGAGTCGAGCGTGTGCCGGTAGCTTTCCTCGTTCAGGAAGCCCAGCATCAGCACCTCACCGGTGTTGGCATCCTGCACGATGCCGGGGACCAGGCCGCCCATCTTGTCGAAGTCGATCGTGAACTCTTGTGTTGCGCTGGCTTGCATGGTGCGGTTTTCTCCTGCCGTTGGATGCGTGCGTGGTGCGAAACAGAGGATGCAGTTTGCTGCGGACACAACAAGGCCCGCCGGCAACGTGCGCATCAGCGGGCCTGTCTTGTGTAACGCCTGGTGACGTTCGTTTAAGCAACCGCACCAGACACAGACCCCGACGCGCACCGCGCGTGATGAGGATGGCCGTGATGGTGACGCTGCAGGAACATGACAGCCCTGAGGCTACCGGCAAGGCCACGCGCTGTCAACCCGGTGCGCATGCGCAAAATCTGTCCGCAAGGAACGATTTGCTTTGACGCCACACGGTGCGAGCAGCTACGGTCAAAACGCAAGGTCTTCCTGCCAATCTTTTTTGAGGGTTCACCATGTTTGTTCGTCGCATCGCTGCCGTCATTCTCGCTGTTCTAATCCCCGTTACCGTTTCCGGCAGCATCGCGGCGCAGGGAAAGCCTGCCATCCCCGCGAAACCTGCTGCAACGGCGGCCGCAAAACCGACAGGGGCAACGCTCGACCTGAACACCGCGACAGTCGACCAGTTGAAGGCTCTACCCGGCATTGGCGATGCCTATGCCAAACGCATCGTCGACGGACGGCCTTATACGATGAAGAACCAGATTGTGCAGAAAGGCATTGTGCCGCAGGCCACCTACGACAAAATCAAGGACGGTATCGTTGCGAAGCGTGCAACGTCGGCAACATCCCCAAAGAAGTAGCTGAGTGAAGATCGTGGGTGCCGGTGTCCGGCTCGGGGCATGCGCCTTGTGATCTTGCACTGTGCCCCGCCACGGGCGGGACGCGAAGTTCACAGGCGAGACGCCTTTTGTCGTTGCGTCCCGATACATTGCGATTACAGTGAAGGAGTCGTCGCAGCGAACTGTTCGAGATGCCCGCAGTCTCCCGGTTTCATGAGCCTCCGTTGCGCGGTACGACCTTCTTATGATTCGTTCCTCTGGCACAGTCTTTCAACGGTGTGGTGCGGCCCTTTGTGTCGCGGTGTTGGCTTTCGGGCTTGCCGGTTGCGGAAACGTGAACGGCTTGTCCCGGCAGATTTCAGCGCTCCGCATCGTGGACGCCTCCTCCGGTGCGGGCGGATTGGACTTCTACGCGAACACCACGGCCCTGACGTACAACGTGGGCTTCGGCGCCGTCAGCTCGTATATCGTGTTTGCGCCGGGCACCTACACGCTTAGCGCGCAGCAGGCGGGGACCTCAACCGTGCTCAGTTCCACCCGCGGTTCGCTGCTGCAGAACGTGCAGTACACGCTGCTGGTGGGCAATGTGGCGGCCGGCCTGCAAACACTGCTGCTGCCGGACCAGAGCGCGCCCGCACCCTCGGGCCAGATAGCGCTACGGTTTATCGACCAGGCGACGCGTATCGGGGCGGTGGACATCTATTTGGTGGCCCAGGGGGGAACGTTCGCCACATCGCTACCCGTTATGACCGGCCTGACCTTGAACAATGCCGCGAATGCACCGCACTACATCAACGTGCCGAACGGGTCATACTCCCTTGTCGTGGTTCCCACCGGCACGGTCCCTGCCGCGACGACCGTCGCCAGTTACACCGGATCCGTCGTGACTTACCCTGTCGGCAGTGCGCGCACGTTCATCCTGCTCGACCCGCAGTTGACGACGATTCCGGGTATCCAGGTCGTGACGGCAAGCGATTACGATTCGGCCGTCGCGACCTTCTAGTCGTTCCTCTCCCGGATTTCCATCCCGCGTCGTTCGAGACGAGATCGACACTGCAGGCAAAAATAGCCCCCTCATACGAGGGGGCCTCTTCTCCCAGATGTGTGTGGTACAAGTTCGACTCTATCGAAGAAAATTGAGGGTTGGCCATCGATATCGCGTCCCAGTGCACAAACACGCAGAACTCGTGAGCTGATTTGACGCGGTAAAGTTCTCTGCTATGTCGGGTATGAGTCGGTAAACATTCCCATCCTGTGATTAGCCGGGGGACCGGTATGGTTCGCCTTATTCTTTGTACCAAACGGCAAGGGTTCCCCAAAACTCGGGGAACCCTTGCCGTTCTGCCGAAACGCTAGTAGCGGTACGTTTCGGACTTGTAAGGACCTTCAACCGGTACGCCGATGTAGTCGGCCTGACGCTTGCTGAGCGTGCTTAGCTTGACACCGATCTTCTCCAGGTGCAGCCGTGCCACTTCCTCGTCCAGTTTTTTGGGCAGCACGTACACGCCGATTGCATACTCGTCCTTCTTGGCCCATAGGTCGATCTGCGCGAGCGTCTGGTTCGAAAAGCTGTTGGACATGACGAAGCTGGGGTGCCCCGTCGCGCAGCCCAGGTTCACCAGCCGGCCCTCGGCCAGCACGAAAATCTGGTTGCCGCCGGGGAAGGTGTATTGGTGTACCTGCGGCTTGATCTCCAGCTTGTCGACGCCGACTGCGGTGTTCAGCTTTTCCATCTGGATTTCGTTATCGAAGTGGCCGATGTTGCAGACAATGGCCTGGTTCTTCATCTTCTGCATGTGCTCGAAGGTGATGATGTCGACATTGCCGGTGCAGGTGACGTAAATGTCGCCGCGGCCCAAGGTGTCTTCGATCGTCGTGACTTCGTAGCCCTCCATCGCGGCCTGCAGGGCGTTGATGGGGTCGATTTCCGTCACGATGACACGTGCGCCCATCCCGCGCAGCGAGTGCGCGGAGCCCTTGCCCACGTCGCCGTAGCCGCAGATCACGGCGACCTTGCCGCCCATCATCACGTCGGTCGCGCGCTTGATGCCGTCGGCCAGCGACTCTTTGCAGCCGTACAGGTTGTCGAACTTACTCTTGGTCACGGAGTCGTTCACGTTGATGGCGGGAACGAGCAGCTTGCCCTCCTCCATCATCTTGTAGAGACGGTGGAC
>CBAAAH010000162.1:0-6716 GCA_964658865.1 uncultured Granulicella sp. | reverse complement strand
GAACACGCCCTTTGCCACCAGCGTGCGCCACCGTTCCCACGTCACGCGCGTCAAATCCAATTGTGCCGCCTGCTGACCCACCTGCGCCTCCGCCTGGCGCACCTGCTCCCGCGCCTGATCCACCTGCTGGTCCAAGTCCGGCGCATCGAGAATCGCCATCAACTGCCCCTTCACGACATGGTCGCCGATGTCGACGTAACGCTTGCGAATATAGCCGTTAGCGCGCGCGTAGAGATACGCCTCGGTAAGCGCGGAAGTCGTGCCCGGAACAGTCAGCTCTCCCGGTGTCGTGGATGCTTTGACCTGCATGACATCGACTTCCGGCTGCTCCAGATCGCGTTGTTTTGCTTCTGCTTCGGTCTTCTTGTTTCGCTCGTGGCGCGGCAGGTAGCCGATCAAAAAGATAAGCAGAAGGACGAGTACGGCAGCGCCGATCCAGAGCAGGATTTTGCCCCACGGCTTATGCTTCTGCTTCCGTTTTTTGTCGAAGTCCTGCTGCACCCGCCGGTCGTGTGCAACGCTGTCATGGCGCTTATGCGCGGCTTGGCGCGCGGCACTCTCTTCGCGCTCCCACTCGTCACGCGTCATGCGACGGTCGGGCTCTTCGGCAATACTGCGAAGCCGCTCGTCTTCGGGGTAGATCCGCTGTTGCAAGTCGTCGCTCATCGTCTGCCCCTAAGCCTTTTGCGGCTGCATGCCGGTCTTGTTGTCGCCATTGGCGGCGCGTTCTTTTTCGGCCTTCTCTTCCGCCTCGGCCTGGTCGATTTCCTGCGCAAAGTCCTTCGGCGGTTCCGTTCGCAGCCACGCGTACATAATCGGCACCACGATGAGCGTACCCAGAGTCGCCAGCAACAAGCCACCGATGACCGCACGGCCCAGCGGTGCGTTTTGCTCGCCGCCTTCGCCCAGCGCGAGAGCCATGGGCAACATGCCGATGATCATGGCAAGCGCCGTCATGCACACCGGTCGCAACCTTGTGTAGCCTGCGTTTTCCGCGGCTTCCATGCTGTTTTTGCCTAGGGCTCGCTCGTCGTTGGCAAACACCACCATCAGGATCGAGTTCGCGGTAGCAACGCCGATGGTCATGATGGCGCCCATCAGGGATGGCACGTTGAATGTCGTTCCCGTCAAGAACAGCATCCACAAAATTCCTGAAAAAGCGACCGGCAGCGACATCAAAATAATGAGCGGATCGAGCCAGCTCTGGAAGTTCACAGCCATAAGCAGATAGACAAGAATGATGGCGAAGACAATGCCGAGACCGAGTCGCTGAAAAGAGTCGGTCATGGTCTGCACCTCGCCGCGCAACGCGAGTTGCGTGCCGGTCGGCACGTCCTGCTTTTGCCTGTCCATGATCTTGCGAATGGCGTTCGCAACGCTGCCAAGGTCACGCTGATCCACATCGGCGTAAATGTCATACACCGGCTGAATGTTGTAATGATCGATCACTACAGGAGTAACATCGCGTTCGAAGTTCGCTACGTTGCCGAGAAGCTGACTTACATTTCCGGCCGGTGCGGTGACAGGGATGCGCGACAGTGCCTGCAGCGAATCGACGCGGTACTGTGGCATCTGTACGACGACCTGGTAGTTGACGCCATTCTGCGGATTGAGCCACTCGTTCGGCGCGGTCTGGCCGGTGCCGGTCAGCGAAATCAGCATGCTTTGCGCAACATCCTGTTGTGTCAGGCCAATCTGCCGTGCCTTCAATCGGTCGACATTCACATTCAGCGCGGGCAGGGCGATCTGCTGGTGAATGTGCGCGTCCGCGATGCCGGGAATGGACTGCACCTGTTTCAGCAGTTTTTGTGCAAGCGCATAGTTCTGCTTTGCCCTGCCGGAAATCTGTAAGTCGATCGGCGCGGGTAGGCCGAAGTCGAGAATCTGGTTGGTGATATTTGCGGGCGTAAAGAAGAAGGTTCCATCGGGAAACTTCTCATGCAAATCTGTGCGCAATGCCCGCATGTATTTCTGCGTGTCACGCTTGCCCGGTTCCAGGGAGATGAGAATGTCGCCGTCGGAATCGGACGTGACACTACTGGCACCGAAGGCCAGATTGATGCCGCCATTCGGCAGGCCGATGTTATCCAGAATCAGCTTTACTTCTTCCGCTGGAATGACTCGGCGAATCTCGCGCTCGATGGCGGCGAAATACAGCTCGGAATCCTCGGGGCGCATGCCCTGCGGCGGGTATACGTGCAGGCGCATCTGGCCGGAATCGACATAGGGAAAGAAGTCCTGCCCGATGAGGAAGACCAACGGCAGTGACAACAACACGAACAGCCCAAAGCATGCAACCGTCAGGCCTTTGTTGTCGAGCGTCCAGGCCAGGCCTTTTTTGTATTGCTCGCGGCGGCGCTCAAACCACTCGTCGAACCTGGTGTGCCAGCGCCAGATCCAGTTCTCTTCCGCTTCCCTTTCCGCGGCTTCGGGGTTCTGGTACAGACCGATCTCCGACGCCAACAGGAAGTGCATCATCGTCGGCACGAGCGTGCGCGACAGGAAATAAGACGCCAGCATGGCGAAGACGACCGCCATGGCCAGAGGTGTAAACAGAAATTTTGCCGGTCCGGTAAGCAGCAACACCGGCAAAAAAACCAGGCAGATGGATAGCGTCGAAACGAACGCCGGCGACGCGACCTGCTGGGCGCTGTCCAGAATCGAGCGCACCAGCGGCTTGCCCTCGGCCATGTTGCGGTGCGTGTTTTCGATCTCCACCGTTGCGTCGTCGACCAGGATACCGACGGCGAGCGCAAGGCCGCCCAGCGTCATGACGTTGATGGTTTCGCCCAACGCGTACAGGATGACGAGCGACGTTGCGATCGACAGCGGAATCGACGTGCAGACGATAAGCGTCGAGCGCCACGAGCCGAGAAACAGCAGGATCATGAGACCTGTAAGCGCGGCCGCAATCGTGGCCTCGCGTACGACTTCGCTGATGGACTCCGACACGAAAATCGACTGGTCGAAGAGCGGCGTGATCGTCAGCCCCGGCGGCAGACCGGCCTTTGCCTGTGGAATCAGCGCCTTGATGTTGTGAACGATGTCGAGCGTGGAAGTATTGCCGTTCTTCAACACCGTTAGCAGGGCACTGCGCTTGCCGTCTTCGCGCACGATGTTGACTTGAGGCGCGTAACCGAGGCGAACCTGTGCGACGTCCTTCACCTGCACCACGGCGCCATTGGCCGCGCGAATCGGCAAATCGTTCAGCGCGCTGACCACGGCCGGCGACGAATTGAGCTTGATGATGAACTCGCGGTCGCCCATGCGCGCCACGCCGGCCGGCAGAATGAGGTTCTGCTGGTTGAACGCGGTAGACACATCGGTCGCCGAAAGGTGTTTTGCATAAAGCAGGTTGGGGTCGACATCGACCTGCACCTGGCGCACCTTACCGCCATAGGGCAGCGGTATCGACGCGCCTTTGACGTTCGAGAGGCGCGGACGCACGAACGACGTACCAAGGTCGTACAGGTCTTCTTCCGTGAGACCCTTGCCTCCCAACGCAAGCTGCACGATGGGCACGCTGGAAGCGTCGTATTTGATGATGTTCGGCGGGTACGTACCCGGCGGCAGAATGCGGAGAATGGTCTGCACGACCGCAGTAATCTGAGACAGCGCAAGCTCCACCTTGACCGTCGGCTGAAAGTAAACGCGGATCACGGCGACGCCCTGGTAGCTCTCGCTGGACGTATGTTCAATGTCGTTGACGGTCGTGGACAGCGCGCGTTCGCACACTGTGACGATGCGGCCTTCCATGTCCTGCGGTGGCAGGCCGCTGTAGCTCCAGACAATGGTGACGACGGGGATGTCGATGTAGGGGTAAATGTCCTTGGGCGCAGTAAAGGCGGTGCCAATACCAAGGAGCAGCATCAGCATGGAAACCACCACAAACGTATACGGACGCCGAAGCGCCAGCCGGACAATCCACATGCCTGCTCTTATCCCTCAGGTAGCGCCTCGCGGACTCCACCTGGCTCTACCGTGTAGACAATATTTGATGCCGCCTAGCCCCGAAGCGTTCGTCGTCACTCGCCTAAAGCACGTCGAACACCGCACGGCTGCGTTGGAATTGTCACCTCATGTACGATTCTTCGGGACATGGAAAATCTACCCACGCAAGCCGCCTACCTTGATCGACTGTTCCTCGGCATCGACTGCGGCACCCAGGGGACCAAGGCACTGCTGCTGCGCGGCGACGGCACCGCGCTTGGCCGCGGATACGCGAAGCATGAGCTCATCGAGAAAGCGAGCGGCGCCCGCGAGCAGGAACCTCAGTGGTGGGTCGACGCCTTGCATACTGCCGTCGCGGGCGCCATGGCCAGCCATCCCACGGCGCAGGTGGCGTCGATCGGCGTGAGCGGGCAACAGCATGGGCTTGTCGTCCTGGACGAAGAGTTGAAGGTGATTCGCCCGGCGAAGCTATGGAACGACACGGAGACGGCGCCGCAGAACCGGGAGCTGGTAGAGCGCTTCGGTGGTGCGCAGGCGTGGTTTGAACGGTTCGGCATCGTGCCACGCACCGGTTATACGGTAAGCAAGTTGCTTTGGTTGCAGCAGAACGAGCCGGAAAATTTCGTCCGCATCCGCCGTATCCTTCTGCCGCATGAATACCTGAATTTTTACCTGACCGGACAGTTGCGCGCGGAGTTCGGCGATGCCTCGGGAACCGGCTACTTCGACGTACGCAGCCGCACGTGGATTCGCGAGGTGCTCGACAGCATCGATGAAGGCAGCGGTTACCTGTTTCGCGCGTTGCCGCAACTGCTTTCCGTCGACAGCGTCGTGGGAACGCTACGGCCGGAAGTGGCCGCGGCGCTGCACCTACCGCAGACATGCCGCGTTTCCACCGGCGGCGGCGACAACATGATGGGCGCCATCGGCACGGGAAATGTGGCGGAAGGTGTCGTGACAATCTCGCTCGGAACATCTTCGACCGTATACTCGTTCCGCGACGCGCCGGTAACGGACCCGACGGGGAACGTCGCGCCATTTTGTTCGTCGACCGGCGGTTGGCTGCCGCTGGTCTGCACGATGAACGCGACGAACGTGGTGACACAGACACTGGATCTGCTGGGCAAAACCGTCGCCGACATCGACGCCGCGCTGGCGCAGACGCAGCCCGGGGCGGACGGTCTGATCCTGCTGCCGTTCCTGAACGGCGAACGCACGCCGGACCTGCCCACGGCGCGCGGTACCCTGCTGGGTGTTTCCGCCACGAACTTCACGGCGGCGAACCTTATCCGCGCCGCGGTCGAGGGCGTAACCTTCGGTGTTCTGAACGGACTGGACCTGATGCTGCAGGGCAAGGCTGCGGAGCACATTGTGCTAATCGGTGGCGGCAGCAAGTCCACCGGTTGGCGACAGTTGATCGCGGATGCGACCGGTGCGCAGATCGCCATTCCGACGGAAGAGGAGGCGGGCTGCCTGGGCGCGGCGATCCAGGCGATTCACGCGACGGATCACAGTGCGGACTTTCCCACGCTTGCGGCGGCGCTGGTGCGTACCGACGTGGGCAAGGGAGCGCATCCAGACCCGGCACTGCGGCAGAGCTATGCGGCGGCGATCGCGGCGTATCGCAAGGCGCTCGGTGCGCAGCACCCTGACGCGCAATCCATGCTCGCCAGCCTGCAGCACTAACCACAACGCGGCTCTGCTCTAATCGAAGAGCCCATGAAACCCTCTGTCACCCCGCACAATGGCCTGCTTGTCCTGGATAAGCCGGCCGGCCTTACCTCTCACGATGTCGTCGCTCTGGCACGTCGCGCCACGGGCGAACGCTCCATCGGCCACCTGGGCACGCTCGATCCCATGGCAACTGGCGTGTTGCCGCTGCTGCTGGGCAAGTGGACCCGGCTGGCGCAGTTTTTCGACGGCAGCGATAAAAGTTATACCGGTACCGTCCGCTTCGGCTTCGCGACCGATACGTTCGACGCTGAGGGCGAACCGCAGACCGACACCCAACCGTTGACTAGGTCGCTGGACGATCTGCGGCTGCTGGCGGAGCGTTTTCACGGCACGCTGGACCAGGTGCCGCCGGTGTTTTCCGCCAAGAAGATCCATGGCGTCCCTGCCTACAAACTGGCGCGCCAGGGCAAGCCGGTAGAGGTCAAACCGGCTCGCATCACCATTCACCACTTTGCCCTGACGGCGCTTGAAGGCGACACGGCGACGTTTGAGATGAAGGTGTCGGCGGGTGGGTATGTGCGATCGGTCGCGCAGGAACTGGGGCAGCTTGCGGGTTGCGGTGCACACCTGGCGTCGTTGCGCCGCACGGCCGCCGGGCCATTCACGCTGACCGACGCCATTACGCGCGAACAGTTGATCGATGCCGCAAATGCAGGGACCATCGCCGACCTGCTCCCCCACCCGCGTACGATCCTGCCGCAGTTCCCTGCCGTCATCGCAGACGAAGCCGCGCTGACGAAGATGCGCAATGGCATGGCGGTCAACCTGCCGGAGTTCAGCCAGGCGCCACTTGTACGCATCTTCCGCGCGCAGCGAGAGCTTGCGGCGATCGGCAAGCGCATCGCGGGCACGCTCATCCACCCGCATTTAAACCTGCTGTAGCCAGCCTATCTCTTCAGCACCGGTCGCAGAAATCCTTCGATGTTCTTCGCTACCTGGCGTGCACCCTGCGCCGTAGGGTGCACGCCGTCCTGCTGAATGCTGCCGGGAACGCCGTACACATCCTTCAGCAGAAACGGGTACAGCGGCAC
>CBAAAH010000161.1:0-6729 GCA_964658865.1 uncultured Granulicella sp. | reverse complement strand
AAGGGCCTGAGCGCAACCGCTCAGGCCCTTTTCTTTACCGCACCTATGATTTATGCGGCGTTGACCTTGGACTGGAAGTAATCGAGCGACAGCGCGAGGCCTTCACGCAACGATACTTTCGGCTCCCATCCCAGCAGTGCCTTCGCCTTGGCGATGTCGGGCTTGCGCTGTTTTGGGTCGTCCTCCGGCATCGGCTTGTAGACGATCGGCAGATCCGTCCCGGTCACTTCCATCACGGCCCTGGCGCATTCCATGATGGTCCACTCCGACGGATTGCCGATGTTGGTGGGCAGCGGTTCCCCCGACTTCGCGAGCGCAACGATACCACGAATCAAGTCGGAGACGTAGCAGAAGGAGCGCGTCTGCTGGCCTTCGCCATAGACCGTGAGAGGCTGGCCGCTAAGCGCCTGCATCATAAAATTCGAGATCACGCGGCCGTCGTTCGGCTGCAGCCGTGGGCCGTAAGTGTTGAAGATGCGCACCATGCCCGTCCGCAGCTTGTGGTAGCGGTGGTAGGCCATGATGGTGGCTTCGGAAAAGCGCTTGGCTTCGTCGTACACCGAGCGCGGGCCGATGGGGTTGACATTGCCCCAGTAGCTTTCCGGCTGCGGATGGATCATCGGGTCGCCGTAGCACTCTGACGTGGACGCATGCAGAAATCCGGCACCGTACCGCTTCGCCAGCTCCAACGCGTTGACTGTACCGTCAGAACCAACGCGCAGCGTCTCCGGACCAAGCCGCAGGTAGTCCGGCGGGCTGGCGGGCGATGCAAAGTTGAAGACAAAGTCGATCTCGCCGAAATCGAACGGCGTGCAGATGTCTGCCTGTTCATAGGCAAATCGTGAATCGTGCGCCAGGTGGGCGATGTTCTTCAGCGAACCGGTTGCGAGGTTGTCGACACCGACCACCGCGCAACCTTCCGCGAGCAGGGCGTCGCAGAGATGAGACCCTAGAAATCCTGCGGCACCCGTGACGAGCACGCGATTCCAGCGGTGTTCCGTAACTTGCACAAATCCTCTTTCTTGCGTTCTAAGCAGACGGAGATTACGCGCGAACCGGGTGCGCCGCCGGGCGGCCGACACTGACATAGGTCAATCCCTGCGCGGCAACCTCGTCGGGGTCATACAAGTTGCGACCGTCGAGCAGGATGGGATAACGCAAGGCCGCCTTGAGACGTGCAAGGTCAAGCGAGGCAAACTCGCTCCAGTCCGTCAGAATTAGTACGGCGTCGGCATTTTCCACAGCGGCATACGCATCGTGGGCATACTTCAGCACGTTCGATTCGGGCATCTCCACGCGACTGCGCTCCACGCCCGCAGGGTCATAGGCACAAATTGTGCAACCTTCGGCGATCAGCATCTCGATCAGATCGATCGCCGGGCTTTCGCGAATGTCATCGGTCTCCCCCTTGAAGGCGAGACCGAGTACACCCAGCCGCTTGCCACGCAGCGTCCACAGGGCGGCGCGCACCTTGCGCAGGAAGCGTTTTTTCTGGTCGACGTTGATCTTCTCAACCTCGGTCAACAGCGAGAAATCGACGCCCAGAGATTCTGCTACGGAGCGAAAGGCGGCAACGTCTTTTGGAAAGCACGAACCGCCATAACCGATGCCGGGCCGCAGAAACTTGGGGCCGATGCGGCTGTCGAGGCCGATGCCCTTGGCGACCTGCTCCACGTTGGCGTCTGCCGCTTCGCACAGATTCGCGACGGCATTGATAAACGAAATTTTCATCGCGAGAAAGGCGTTGGACGCGTGCTTGATAATCTCCGCGCTCTTAGTGGAGGTGAGCAGCAGCGTGGGCGGCGTGGTCTCGTCCAGCCGGCCGCCGATCGCGTTTTCATTGCGATAATAACTGCCATCCGTCAGCGGGCGGTAGATCGCCTGCAGCACCTCTGCCGCACGCGGACTATCGGCACCGACGACGATACGGTCCGGGTGCAGGAAGTCCTCGACCGCCGTTCCTTCGCGCAGAAACTCGGGATTCGATACCACGTCGAACATGCCCTGATGCACACCGTTGCGCTCGATGGAACGGCGAATCCACTCGTTCGTATAAACCGGGACGGTGCTCTTTTCTACGATGACCTTGTAGCTGTCGAGGTGCCGCGCAATCTCACAGGCAACTGCCTCAACATAGGACAGATCCGCGTCGCCCGTTTCCGACTGAGGCGTGCCGACCGCGATAAAGATCGCATCGCACTTGCTGGTGGCATCGCCCAGGTTTGTGGTGAACGTCACCCGGTTGTTGCGGTAGCGATTCAAAAGCTCTGGAAGGTGCTCCTCGTGAATGAGCGTATCGCCGCCCCGCAGGGCATCCACCTTGCGCTGATCGTTATCGACACAGATAACATTGTGGCCGATTTCGGCAAAGCACACCGCCGCTACAAGTCCGACATAACCCGATCCAACGACTGCAATATTGACCGATGCATCCATCCTGCTGCGTCCCTCGTGTGTGCTTCCTATACGCGATGCAAGCGGATGTGCCGGTGGGCGTTTCCCTTTTGCTCGTCGAGGAAAGTCTACATAGAACCCAGTGTAGAAGAAGCGAAGAATCTTTGGGGTTGGGCATTTTTTACCGGCACGCGGGCAACTGTCCGCATTCGGGTATCATCTTGAAAATGCAATTGCCCAGAGCGCAGAACCCCGCTGGAGAAATACCACCGGCAGACTCGGGATTTACAGTGACCACGGCAGACACCACGCTGTCGGAGGCTTTGCTTGTACTGCGCAAGCGCAAGTGGGTTTTGATCGCGACCATGCTGCTGGGTGCAATGTACGGCCTGTACCAGTCGGTTACGCAGCCGATCCGTTACACTGCCGCCGGCCGCATCCAGATCGGTTCGGGTGCAACAGCCGCATATCGCGCCCCAGGCTCCGGACCGGAAACCAACCTGACCAACGAAATGCTGATTCTGCACAGCGAGTCGCTGATGCTGACCGTGGCGCAGCAACTCGACCTGGCAAACAACCCCGGATTCTTCGGTGCCAAGGGACCGATTCCCCACCAGGACCTGGCAAACCCCGGCGTCCGCAACGCGGTGGTGGGCCGGCTTCTCAGCTCGGTAGCGACGGCTATCGTTCCCGGCACGTCCATGATCGTGATCAGTTGCGTGTCGCCGAATCCACGGGTCTCCGCAGACATCGTGAATCACGTGATGGATGCGTACATTCACCGTTCGTACCAGGTGCGGTTCGACTCGACGCAGCGGGTTTCCGGCTGGCTTTCCGGCCAATTGAGTGACCTTAAGGCTCAGGTCGAACAGTCGCAGGAACAGCTCATCGACATGCAGCGCAAGCTCGGCGTGCTGGGCCTGAGTTTCGATCCGACGAAACCGCCAAGTACGGAAAGCACGACCAAGGTCGATGCGCTGTCCGGTGCCGTCAGCAGCTCCCGCATCGCACGCATTCTTGCGGAATCGCGCTATCGCACGATCCAGAATGCCAATCCAGACAATCTGGAAGGCGTGCTGGATGTCAGCGGCTACGATGGCGAATTGAACACGTTGCGTACCGAGATTGCGACGAGTCGCGCGGAGATTGCGCAGGAAGGTGTACGCCTGGGACCGAACAATCCCAAGCTGCTTGCAGACGAGGCACATCTGCGCGAACTGCAAACCTCCGTCGAGACGGAGCAGCAGCGACTGGTGGGACGGGCGCGCGACGCCTACCTGGCGGCGCAGGCAAACGAGCAGCAGACTTCTGCCGCGCTGGACGAGGCGAAGAACCAGGCCTACCAATTCCGCGACGCAACCGTGGAATATACCCTGCACCAGCGCGAATATGAGACCAATCGTGCGCTTTACGATGGCTTATTGTCGCGGTTGCGCGCGGCCGGCGTGCAGGCCGGCCTGGAGTCGCTCGAGATCGACATCGTCGACCGCGCCGACCTACCCGGCGCGCCCACGTTGAAGCCACGCAGTAGCATGATGCTCCAGAACGGTATCTTCGGCCTGATTGGCGGCATCGTACTCTCCTTCTTGCTGGAGAGCCTGGATACCGGCCTGCGCAGTGTTTCGGAAATCGAAAGCATTATGCAGCTTCCCTCGCTTGCGGTCATTCCGCGTACCCGCCGCATGGGTGGCGAGGTTGGATCGCTGAGCGTGGCTCAAAGCAACATCGGCGTTCTGGCGACATCGAAGTCGCAGTTCGCTGAAGCATTCCGCTCTTTGCGTACCTCGTTGCTGCTGGCCACGACCGGACACCCGCCCAAGATCATCGTGGTTTCAAGTGCAACACCGTCCGAAGGCAAGACGACAGTGTCCACCAACCTGGCATGCATTCTGGCGCAACGCGAGACACGCGTTCTGCTCATCGACAGCGATCTGCGCCGGCCCAACGTTCACCATCGCTTCGGGTTGAACGGGCGGGTCGGCCTTTCCACGGTGCTGACCGGCTCCGTCACCTTCGACGAAGCGATTCGCCAGGTACCCGAGGTGCCGAACCTCGACATCCTCTGCTGCGGACCGGTGCCGCCCTTCCCGACGGAGATGCTGTCGTCGGAGGCGATGCACGAATTGCTTGTGCAATCCGCGGAACGCTACACCCATATCGTGATCGATTCGCCGCCGATCCTTTCCGTGACCGACGGCGTCATTCTGGCCCGCCAGGCCGACGCTTTAGCGCTCGTCGTGCGTCACGGCAAGAGCAGCCGCCATGTGGTACGTCGCGCCCGCGACTTGCTGATGCGCGCGGGTGCACCCATTAGCGGCGTGGTGCTGAATGCAGTGGAAATGAATTCGCCAGAATTTTACGGGTACTACGGCTATTCCGGCTACAGCTACAGCAACATCGACTCCGAAACCTGGGAGACGGAGGCCAACTCCCGTGCAGGCACCGTCAACGAGAAGGAGAAGGCATGAGACTGTGCTCTTATGTGCGGCACCGCCGTTCCCGTGCCGCCCTGCTCTGCCTTGGCATGATGCTGGCACTCTTGCCGGCATGCTTGCCCGCGCAGTTTAACGGACCGGCGGACACCGCACGCGACACCGTAAACGCGCCGCATCCCCTCACCATCGATCCGACGATCCTGTACCCGCCGGCGCGCCCCGCACGCATCCAGACCGGCGATAACCTGAAGGTGACGATTTATGGTGTGACCGACTATACGGCTCAGGATCGCGTGTCCAACGACGGATTCTTGTCGCTGCCGCTGATTGATCCCATCACGGTGGAAGGGTTGACCATTCCGGAAGCGCAGACTGCGATCGGGGCAAGTTTGCAGAAGGCGGGTATGTTCGTTCGCCCACAGGTGCGCATCGAAACCATCGATTCACCGAAGTCGATCATCGCGGTCGTAGGGGAAGTTCATAGCATCGTTCAGGCACCTGCCGGCGGCCGGCGGCTTTTCGATGTGCTTGCCCAGACAGGGCTTCCCTCTACCGCGAGCCACCTCATCAGCATCGACCGTCCCGGCCTGTCGGAATCAATCAACATTGATTTAGGCACCGACCCGGAAAAAAGCAAGTATGCGAACGTCCCGGTCTTCGTCGGCGATACGATCGTCACCTCCAATATCGGTCGCTACTACCTGCTCGGCGCGTTCAAGCAACAGGGAGTTTTCCCGCTCAACAGCAATGCCCCTTTAACGCTGGTGCAGATGATTGCGACCGGTGGTGGCCGGCTCTGGGAAGCGGAGCTGGATAAGGTCCACATTATCCGGACGATCGGCACACAACGCACGGTGGTGACGGTGGATCTGAAAGCCGCGCTCAAGGGCCAGGCTCCCGATCCTGTGATTCAGAACGACGACATCATCGTCGCGCCGACCAACCAGATCAAGTCTGCCATTCACAACGGTGGCCTGCTCACCGTGTTCGGCGTGGCACTCACTGCGTCCTCCCTCTTCCGGTAACCAGCGGAGTAACCCTGCATGGCTTCTGTCGCACCCCAGACGCACGAATACCTGGCCACGCGCACAGACGCTTCGGCGCGGTTGATGCGTCCGGTACGGCTAGCCTACGTCGTATCCCACCCGATCCAGTATCAGGCGGAGCTGCTTCGGCGCATTGCGGCAGATCCGGCGATCAATCTAACGGTGTTCTTTTGCTCCGATTTTTCTGCGCGCGCCTACCAGGATGCCGGATTCGGCGTTGCCGTCACATGGGATGTGCCGCTGACCGAAGGCTACCGGCATGTGGTGCTTCCCCGCTGGCGCGACAACTCCAGCCCTAGGCCGTTTGCGCCAATCAGCCGGGGCTTCTTCCGTGCGCTGCGCCGGG
Source organism: uncultured Granulicella sp. (assembly GCA_964658865.1). Classification (GTDB taxonomy): domain Bacteria; phylum Acidobacteriota; class Terriglobia; order Terriglobales; family Acidobacteriaceae; genus Terriglobus. Next base: position 508 of record CBAAAH010000161.1, on the reverse strand, counting down.
GCATCGACGGGCAGCCCTTCGATGCCCTCTGGATCCACGGCTACAGTACGGTGAATGCGCTGCACGCCATGCTTGCAGCCCGTCTGCTTGGTCTGCCTGTGCTGCTGCGCGCGGAACCCTGGCTCAGCGACCGCCAGCGGTCGGCACTGAAACTGCAGGCAAAATACTTTTGTTTGAACGCCCTGCGCACCGCCGTCGCTGCGGTGTTGCCGATCGGCACGCGTAATGCAGAGTACTGGGAACACTATTTCGGCAGCAGCGTTCCCGCGTTTCTGATGCCGTATGCAGTCGATAACGGCTTCTTCCATCGCGGTGCCGAAGCTGCCACCGCCAGCCGCGCGGATCTGCAACGCGAACTCGAACTCGATCCATCGCGCCCCGTTATCCTGTTCGCCAGCAAGCTGCAGCATCGCAAGCACTGCGACCACCTGCTCGAAGCTTTTCTGCAGATCGACACCGCGCCCGCACCTTACCTGGTGATCGTCGGCGATGGTGAAGAGATGAGTGC
>CBAAAH010000160.1:0-6777 GCA_964658865.1 uncultured Granulicella sp. | reverse complement strand
CTGAGTTTCCGCCAGGCCGAAGTATGCGAGTTGCAGACGTGGCTCCGCAAAGTAGCCGGAAGTCGCGGCGTCGGCCAGCACGTGCTGATACAGCGCAATCGCCTCCGGCCCATGCCCCGCATCCTTCATCAGGTTCGCTTCTTCTAAGCGAAACAGGAAGTCGTGAGGGTACTGCGTCGCAAGGCCGCGCGCGACGGTGTATGCCTCGGGATAGCGACGGTCGTGCCGCAGAAACAGGCTGAGTGCCGTCTGCGACTCCACCCGCGTTGCGGTGCCGTGGGCGGCAGATTCGCGCAGTAAGTTCAGGCCGCCTTCCTTGTTGCCGCCAATACCGGCAATACCCACCAGCATTCGCACCATGCGTGGCAGGCTGGCAACGGCAAACTGCTGAATGCCCACGGCCATCTTGGCGTCGGTGTAGTTCGGATCGAGCTTCAGCACCTGTTCGCTGTCGTTGCGTGAGGCCAGACCCTGGCGTGCCGCGCCGGTGTAGCTGTGGTCTGCCAGGGTGGTGAAGGCCGCGTGCATGCCCTTGGCGTAACCGCGAGCGAAGTAGGCATCCTTGTCGTTGACGTTGGCCTTGATGCGGGTATCTGCCAGGCTGACGGCCATGTCGGTAAGCTGCTCGATGCGCTGCCGAACCGGCTGCGGAATATCGACTTTGCGGCCGCTGGAGAGGAAGTTTTCGCGCGCGTAGTAGGTCGTATCCAGCAGGTCCTGACGGTAGAGCTCGCGAAAGATCGTGTCCATCAACACGTAGGCATGGGCCATGGGGTCGTTCGGGTGCGCGCGCAGCACCGCCTCAAACCGCTGCATGGCACCGTCGTAGTCCAGATTGTAGAAGTGGTCGAACCCCTCGCGAACCGTAGGATCCAAATTCAACGGGTAGGTATCCTGCGCCGGTGCAGCAGCAGCCAGGCAGCCCGCCAGCGCCAGGCCGAACATCCATCGGTACATCCGTCCTGTCGCCATGCACCGCACCCCGATCCACCCTCCACAGAGTAGACGAAGCGGAGCCGCTTCCGGACGAACGGCGCATGGGAAAACACCGCACGCAGTCTGTTACGATTCATCGCACGTGGCGTTCACCGGCAACGGGATCGGGGACTACCGATGACGAAATTGCAGCTTTTACAGCACCTGGTCCACCAGGCCGGGAGCCATGGCTTTGAACTGCGACGCTGGTTTCGGACGGATGCGGCGGTACCCTGGCCAGGCGGCGATGCAGCCATGCAGTGGTTATGCCAAGGCACCCGGGTCAACCTACTGCTATTTTCGCATAGCTTTGCCGCCAGCTTTTTCGGAGGGCCAGAACGATTGCGGCACGTGCAAGCCGCCACCGAATATGAGCGGACGGCACGGAACGGCGTGACGCGCACCGTCTATCGCCGCGCCTTTCCACGATCGGCACGCTACGACGAAGTATGGCGCTACCATCTGCAGCGCATGGTGGCATCGCCCGATCCGTTAAGCTATGCGCAGCAGTTCCTGGTTTCGGTAGAGAGATTGAATACCGCAGACACGCTCGTGCCCGGTCCACAGAACCCCTTACCTCCGCCCGAGCCGCATTACGACGAAGAACTGTTGGTGCGCGAGGATTAGTGACGCGCAGTCAGTGTTTGAGCCTTGCCAGCATTTTCTGGGCATCTTTAGTGTGATCGTCGTCCGGCGCAAGCTGCAGATAACGTTCCAGGTGCGCAATCGCATCCGCCTGCTTGTTCTGCTTCAGCAACACCTGCGCCAACCCGAAATGCGCATCCGGGTTCTCCGCATCGTGCGACAGCACATCGTTGTAGCGTGCGGTCGCGCCGGCGTAATTCCCGTCGTTGTAATAAAAGTGACCAATTTTCAGATCGTCTTCTACACGAGTCTGCTCCAGTTTTTTTCGCGCCGCGGTCGAGTCGCCTCGGCTGCCCAGATCCTTAAGTACGCCCGGCTTGATGGGCGTGTCGGAACCTGATGTCGTGGGAGCGGCGTCGTCCTCGTCCGGTCGAGATGCCGACGTAGAGTCACCGCTGGAAGAACTGGAACTGGAGCTGGGCGAGCCCGGTTCTGCCGGTGAATCGGCGTCCGCGCCCGGCACGTGCATCGGCTTCATGGAACTGGTGGGGGGATCGGGATCGCCGGTCGGCATGTCGGCCGTCATACCCGTGACCCTGTTCTTTTTCGACTGCTCTTCCGGGAATGGAAACGGGTCGCCGCCATCCTTCGTTGCAGAGGAAGTCGCATCTTTGGCCTGCGCCGCATTGGCAACGCAGTCCTTTTTCGCCGTGCCTTTCAGCTTGGTACAGTCCGGCGCGGTGACGGGCGGCGGTGCGTTTGTCTGCGCTTTGATCGCCATGCCCGAGGCGAGAACGCCTGCAACCATCCATCCTGCAACGGCTCTGGAACGCATCGACAGACACCTCCTGCTGCACTCATTAAACGCCTTGTGTGCTGCGCGAGCAACGGCCACCGCAAACTCCGCTATACTTCGTCGCATGCCGCCGCCCGACCTCATCATTCGTTCGTCTGCCGTGCATGGCGCGGGGTGTTACACGCTGGCGCCCATCGCCGCGGGTACGCGCATTCTGGAGTACATGGGGCCGCGGCTCTCAAAGGGTGCCGCCGACGAGCGCTACGCCGAACGCGACATCACCTACCTGTTCTCCGTAGGCGAGGAAGGCGAGGTGATCGACGGATTCGGTGCGGCCATGTTCATCAACCACCACTGCGCACCCAACTGCCAGACGGAAGAGGACCAGGAGCGTATCTTTATCCTTTCGTTGCGCGACATCGCGGCCGGGGAAGAGCTGACCTACGAATACCATCTGCACGACAGCGACGAGGACGATCAGCCCTGCTTCTGCAACGCGCCCAACTGCCGCGGCACCATGTTCAGCCGTGAGGAAGTGCGCCGCCGCAAGCGCCTGGGCCTACCGCTGACACTACGCAAGGCGTGAATAGAGCACAGCGCGCGGGAGTGACCGTGGGACTAAACTGGTACCTGCATGGCTTATCAGGTATTAGCGCGCAAGTATCGACCACTCCGGTTCAGCGACGTGGTGGGCCAAGACCACGTCACGCGCACCCTGCAAAATGCGCTGGAACAGGGCCGCATCGCGCACGGTTACATTTTTTCCGGCCATCGCGGCATCGGCAAAACGACCATCGCCCGTATTCTGGCATCCGCGCTGAATTGCCAGAATGCCATCGGTTCCGCGACGCGGCCCACACCGGAGCCTTGCCTTCAATGCGACTCCTGCCTGGAGATCCGTCAGGGTAACGCTGTCGACGTCATTGAAATCGACGCGGCAACGAACCGAGGCATCGATGAAATTCGCGAGTTGCGCGACGCCGCACGCTATAGGCCGGCGCGCGACCGCTTTAAAATCTACATTCTGGACGAGGCACACCAGATTACCGATGCCGCGTTCAACGCACTGCTGAAGACGCTGGAAGAGCCGCCAGACCACATCGTGTTCATGCTCGCGACAACCGAGCCCGAAAACATTCCGCAAACCATTCGCTCGCGCTGCCAGCACTTCAGCTTCCATGCCGTCAAGCTCGACGACATCCTTGGGCAGTTGCAGAAGATCGCCGTCGATGAAAACGTGCTGGCGGATGCGTCTGCGTTGGACCTACTGGCGGAGGCGGGCGACGGTTCCATGCGCGACGCGCTGTCCATCATGGACCAGGCAATCGCGTCCGCGCCCACGGTCGACGGCAAGCCCCAGCTCAGCGCGGCAGAGATTCGCGATTTGATGGGTACTGTGCCGAACACCGTGTTCGAAGAAATTTTGGAACACGTGGCGCGCAACGAAGCCGCCGGAGTGTTGATCACGGCGAACCGTCTGCTGGACGCCGGCAACTCGCCCGCGCAGATCGCCCGGCAGTTTGTGCGCTACCTGCGTAACTGCGTCGTGGCCAAAATCGCCGATCTGACGCCGGAGTCGCCGGATACCGAACTGCTGCAGATTTCTCCCGACGAACGCCGCCGCGCCGCACGATCTTCTTCCCTGTTTACCGAGGAGGAACTGACCCGGTTTTTGCAGGTGATGCTGCGCACCTTTGACGATCTCGGTTTCCGGCAGGAGCAGCGCTTTCACCTGGAACTGGGCATGTTGAAGCTGGTTCATCTGCAGCGCCTGCTGCCGATGGAGCAGTTTCTGTCGCGGCTGCCAAGGGGAACGGGTGAGCCGATCACACGCGTGTTGCCTCCGCCACGCACCACGCCATCGCCAATTGCACCACGCGCATCGGCTTCGCCTTCGATTCCACGTGAAGCGACAAGCAGCGTCAAGGCGCAAGCAGAGCCGGCGGTCGCAGCGGTGCCAGCGCTGGAGGCCACGCCTGGGGTAGTTGCGGCAATCCTGCACGGACAGGCACCGGAGCGCCGAGCGGAAGAGCCGGAACTTCACCAGCCTTCATCTGCGCCTCCTGTATCGTCTGCCGTTCTGACTGTCAAGCCGGTGAGCTCCCCGAGCGCAACACCGACGATCTCCGATGTCAAGACCGCTGGGCCATCCATTTCCATCGTGTCACCCTTTGCGGTCACACCCGAATCTCCCCGTCCTGCGGATGCGGTGAGGCCGGAACCGTCGAATGTCCCGGCTCTGGCTGTACCCGGTGTCGTCACGCAAGCCGATTTTTCCACGGGGTTGAACATCCACGTGCCACAGGCCGCCCCAGAACCACAGGCAGAGATCGAGTCCATAACGGAAGGTCTGCGGAGTGTTGCCCAAACCTCGCAGGAGCAGCCTGCCATTCTGCCGGACGCGGACCCGGAAGCGACGATTCCAGCGACCGACGTTGCGGAAGGCGTGCCTCCTTCCGCGCAGATGTCCGAGGTGGCAGGCCTGCAGGCTGCCGCGGTCGAAGCATTGTTTGCCACCAACGCCCACAACTCTGCCGCGGAACAACTGGAAGAGGCGACGTGGTCCATTGTGGAAAATGAGGTCCACATCCAGACTTCGCTTTCGAAAATGCTGATGGGCACGATCTTTCGGCCGGATGTGGAAGCCATCGTGAAAGGCGCGCTGCGCAACAAGGGTATGACCGGTCTACGTGTCGTATTTCTTCCGGGAACCCCACAAGCGAAAGCCGCCACGCCGAAGAAATCACGTACCGGCTCTGCCCAGGCAAAAGCAATGGATCACCCCACGGTGCAGGCAGCACAACGGTTGTTCAATGCAGAAGTGACGAACGTCTTCGATCTACGACGAGATTAAGAATGCGCACCAAGGAGAAGCACGATGGATATGAGTAAGTTGCAGGCGATGCTGGGCCAGGCGCAGCAAATGCAGGGCGACATGGAGCAGAAAGCCGCCGAGACCACTGCGGAAGCGACCAGCGGCGGCGGCCTGGTGACGGCGCGGGTGAACGGACGCAAGGAGCTGCTGCGGCTCACAATCGCACCCGCAGCACTGCAGGCGAGCAGTGGCGACATCGAGATGCTGGAGGACCTGATTACGGCCGCCGTGAACGAGGCCGGACGCAACGCGGACACGGCAATGGAGCGCGCCACCAGCGGCATGCTGGGCGGCATGGACCTTGGCGGTCTGCTGGGCTGATCACGCCGCACACAGAATCAGACAGGGTTCCCCTCGGCTGCGGATGCAACCGGCAAGTCCTATTGGGAATCCTTGTAGGAGTCTGTACTGAATGGGACCGGGAGAGATCTCTGTGAAGTTTTTTGCTCGATTGCTTTTTGTATGCAGCTTATTCGCCATTTTCGGCGGTATGTCGTCTGCGTCGGCCCAGTACTATCACCGACCGCATCGGCGCTACTATCATCACCGGCCGTACCACAGGCCCTATTATCGGCCTCATCATCGGCCGTATCGGCGCTACTGACTGTAACGTTTCACGAGTTGTAGTATTCAAGATCTTTCGCCTGTACCACCATGGAGGAATACATGAAGAAGTTTGCACGCATGGCTTTTGCCGTTGTCGCGCTGATGACCGTTGCCGGTGCCCTGAGCACCGCCTCGGCGCAGGGTCATCACCACCGCCATCATCGCCACCACCATCACCCTCACCACTCCTAGAACCCCAATAACGGGTTCAGTCCTAAAAAAGCCTCGAGCATTGCTCGAGGCTTTTTACGCCTTAGAAGACAAACTATTACAACTTGTACCGCACCATCTCCGCTAGAGAATGCGGGTCTAGGCTTGCGCCGCCAATCAGCGCACCGTCAATGTTCGGCATCCGCAGAATGGAACCGCAGTTATCCGCCTTGACCGAGCCGCCGTACAGGATGCGGGTGCGATCGGCACACTCCGCTCCAAACCGGGCACGCAGTTCTTCGCGGATCATGGCGTGTGCCTGGTCCGCAACTTCCGGCGTGGCGGATGAACCAGTGCCAATGGCCCACACGGGTTCGTAAGCGATGACGAGCGTCTGCATCTTCTCCGCCGGCAGGTTTGCCAGGGCAGCACCCATCTGTGCGAGCAGGGTGTCCTTGGTGTAGCCGGTTTGCCGGTCGGCCAGCATCTCGCCCAGGCACAACACCGGCGCAATGTCGTGCGCGATGGCGGCCTTCAACTTCAGGTTGACATGCTCGTAGCTTTCGTTCGCGTACAGGCGCCGCTCGCTGTGACCCAGCAGCACATGCGTGCAGCCGATGCTGGTAAGCATAGTAGGCGAGGTTTGCCCGGTAAATGGACCTTCGTTGAGCCAATGCATGGTTTGCGCACCGGCTCGCACGCGAGTGTCTGCCACATGGTCAATGACAGTAGACAGCGACGTGGCCGTGGGAAAGATCAGGATGTCGTCGCGGTCGTGATCCGCCACAAG
>CBAAAH010000159.1:0-6787 GCA_964658865.1 uncultured Granulicella sp. | reverse complement strand
AAGAGGAACCGCCTGTCGCAGGGCACCGGCATCTCTTCCTGGACTTCTCCCGAGCATCCAATGCTCAGGAGATTCCACGATCATGGCAAATCAACAGGCTCCGGTATGGTTTATCACCGGCTGCTCCAGCGGCTTCGGCAAGGAACTCGCAAAGCTCACCATCGCACGCGGCTGGCGAACTGTCGTTACGGCTCGCAAACCGGAAGAGTTGAACGATCTCGTCCAGGGCCACGAGGCCGATACCCTGGCGCTCGAATTGGACGTTACCAAGCCCGAGCAGATCAAGGCTGCCGTCCAGGCTGCGGAAGAGAAGTTCGGCCGCATCGACGTTCTGGTCAATAACGCGGGCTACGGTTACCTCGCCGCGATTGAAGAGGGCGAAGATGACGAAGTCCGCAAGATGTTTGAAACCAACTTCTTCGGCCTGAATAACCTGACCATTGCTGCGCTGCCCTCCATGCGTCAACAACGCAGCGGCACCATCGTCAACTTTTCGTCCATTGGCGGCCTCGTCAGCTTTGCCGCGACTGGCTACTACCATGCCACAAAGTACGCGGTGGAAGGCCTGTCGGAGTCCCTTTCGCTTGAGGTTGCGCCGCTCGGCATACGCGTCATCGTCGTCGAACCCGGCCCATTCCGCACCGACTGGGCGGGTCGTTCGATCCTGCAAAGCAAGACCGTGATCCACGACTATGATGAAACCGCCGGCAAGCGCCGTGAGGCCACCGCGAAGAATAGCGGAAAGCAGACCGGTGATCCCGTCCGCGCCGGCGAGGCCATTATCAAAGCCGTGGAATCGAACAATCCGCCGCTGCATCTGGTTTTGGGTGCACCCGCGCTCGACTTGGCCTACAAGAAGCTCGACAAAGTAAAGCACGACCTGGATACCTGGCGCGAAACAACCCTGAGCGCCGATTTTCCGAAAGAGTCTTGAACGAATCCGATGCAGTAGGAACGATACATCTACTGCATCGGATTTCGGGTGCTATTCCGCGTTGCGGCACTTGCGCATACAGCAGTTCACGATCGCCGGGCTACCGTCGCCGCATCAGCAGATACAGCACTACGAGCATCACAATCAGGCCGAGTCCGCCGGGAAAGATAAAGCCTCCGCCTCGGCTGGAATACCCCATTATCAGGCAGCCGGTCAGGGGAAGGGATGCGGCCAGGCCGGCGAGCAGCAGGCATGCAGCCTGGATGCGGCTACGCATTGCGACCGGCTTGTGGCAGGGTGATCGAACCCTTGTTGTTCGCCGGCTGCGGGTTGGTGTGCATCATGGGATGGCCACTGCGCAGGAAGAGCCAGCCCAGAACGAGTGCAAGCAGGATAACGGCAAGAAAGCCGAGAATCACAGGCTTGATGCTGGAGTTCTTGTAGATGCCGTCGCGTTCTTCTTTCATCTGCGGTCAGATGCATGCTGCGCCGCAATTGTGGCTTATCGTGCCGTACCCGAGCCGTCGCTGCAACTGGTTAGAATTGCTTTGAGTCCGCCTGCTGCGGAACGAATTTCACCGGTGGCGCGGTGAACAGTCGGTTCAGCACCGCAGCCAGCCTTAGCCCCGCAAGTTCCAGGCGCTGGTCGACCACGGGGATTTCGCGCGTGTAATACGCCTCGTCGACGTTGCCGTTTGGCGGCAGCAGCGCACTTACCGCGGCGGCATCGGATTCGGCTGCCCACGCTGCCGGGTCGTCGCTGCCGACGGTTGGATTGGCGGCGCGAATTTCCCGCTCCAACAGGGCACGGTAGTGTCCGTCGTCCAGGCCGCGGTGCAGGATCAGGCCGCTATCCCACACCGCGTGCAGGTTGCAGTTGTATTTGCCGCAGATGGGCGAGCCGAAGACCACCACGGGAATGCCGTTGCCACCCTTTTCCGGACCGTAGGCGTGGAAGGGCTGGTGTAGATCGCCGACGAAGTGAACGAGATATTTGAGCGCGATGGCGCGGTCAGGCTGGTCGAGCTTCGAGTCGGCGATGCGGCCTTCGAAGAACAAAATGCGGTCCACCACGCAGTCGCGCCACTTGTCGTTGGGGCTGCCCAGCTTGACGTTGGGTTGCGTGGGGCAATCGCGGTCGCGGTCGTACGTGGTGGCGCCGGCGGGAATGTCGACGTAGTGCCACGGCGCGGTCTGTGTCTCCAGCGGGCGGTACGCGTCGGGCCAGGAGGCGACATCGGCCAGCGTTTCCGGGCCGAGCAGCGTTTTGACATTACGGCGGGCCATGGGCGTGAGGTGGTCTGCTGCAACCAGCGCCACCAGCTTATGGCCTTGCGGACCCCAGGCGATGGCGGGAGCGCTGGAAACCAGGAGCAAAAGGGCGGTAAGCAGCTTGTTCATGCACCCAGCATACTTCGGCGTCTGCGCCGGCCGCGTGCTCACCCTGTGAATTCAAGGCCACGATGTTGCGGAGGGACGAAACTTTCAAAATCGCCCTGCCGTCGTATAACTAGATCGAACCCGTCAAGTCAAAGTGAAGTACTGAAGTCTGTAGAGAAAGGCTGTTCTTGCATGCAACGTTCGCCTGCATTCTCCCTTCGCCGTGTTGTTGCCGGCGTATTGCTGTGTGCCTCGCTCGCGCCTGGCGCGACCTGCCTGCTGGCACAGGCGGCTGTGGCGGTGCCTGCTTCGACGCGCCTGACCGGCACGGTAAAGTCGGTCACTGCCGGTGGCCTGACAGTGACCAAAGATGACGGGTCCGTTGCGACCATCACGCTTGCAGACGGTGTGCGCGTGCAGCAGCTACCCGCCGGCAGCACCGACATGAAAGCCGCCCAGCCTGCAGCCGTGACAGATATTGCCGAGGGCGATCGCATTCTGATTGCCGGGCATCTCGGTGATGCCGGCGCGCTGACGGCAACCCGGCTTGTGGTGATGAAGAGTGGCGACCTGGCGCAGATCAATGCGTCGCGTCAGCAAGACTGGCAGCGTCGCGGGTCCGGCGGTTTGGTGACCGCGGTGGATCCCGCGGCGAAGAGCATTACCCTTACCGCCGGCACCCGGAAAACCATTGTGCAAACTTCGGACCGCACCGTATTTCGCCGGTACGCTCCCGGATCGGTGAAGTTTGAGGATGCAACGCTCGGTGCGCTGGCGGATATCGCGGTGGGCGACCAGCTTCGCGTACGTGGCAGCAGGGATGTGGACAGCGGTTCCGTTGCGGCGGAAGAGGTGGTTTCCGGCGCGTTTCGCAACGTCGCGGGAACAGTGTCGTCGGTGGACGCGGCGGCGCACACGGTGACGCTCAAAGATCTGGCGACGAAGAAGAACGTGGTCGTTACCGTGGGGCCGGATTCTGACCTGCGCAACCTGCCGCCAGAGATGGCTGGGCGTTTTGCCGCACGTGCGCGTGGCGGTGCGGCTGGTGCGGGCGGTGCGGGCGCGGGTCGCCCGACTGACGCGACAGGAGCGCCCCCGCCGCCGGTCGTTGGTGCCCCGCCTGCCGCGCCGACGGAGGGTGCCCCGCATCCCCGCACAGGTGCCGGTGGCGCGGGTGGTGACTTGTCGCAGGTCGTACCTCGTCTGCCCAAGACGACCCTGGCCGAGCTGAAGCCTGGCGAAGCGGTAATGGTCGTTGCATCGGGCGCGGCCGCGCCGGGGTCCACGCTTACTGCCATCACCTTGTTGTCAGGGGTCGAGCCGTTACTCGCCGCGTCGCCCGCGGGTGCATCCGGCTTCAATCTTTCGCCGTGGAGCATGGGCGGAGGCGAAGCTGGCGGAACGCAGTAGGTTTGTAGGTTTAAGGCAAAGACTTCAGTTTCCCTGTTTTCCGCGCGTTCCGGCGTGCCGTACGTTACTTTGCGTTTTTTGAGGTGTTGATTGCGTTCTCGCGTTTCCTTGCAGTCCCCCTATGCAGCGGCCATGTTGCTGCTGAGTGTTGTTCTGGTTTCGCCCGGTGTTCTGCATGCCCAGGCCGGCGCGCCTGCCGGGCCGCAAACCGGTGTGCAGACCGGCGCCGTCGTGAGCGGTACCATTCTCGATCCCGATGCCGCCGCCATCCCGGGCGCCACCGTTCTATTGACCCCTGCAAAAGGCGCGGCAATCTCCGCTACCTCGCGCGGCGACGGCAGTTTCAGCGTGGAGAACGTGCCCGGCGGCATGTATACCGTCACGGTGACCATGCAGGGTTTCGGCTCGTTTATAAAGCAGAACGTGCGCGTCGGCGGCCAGCCGGTCAAGATCGAGGTGAAGCTCAGCATTGAAGAGCAGAGCACAACCATCACCGTCACGACGAATGAGAACCAGGTGTCGGTCGATCCCGATCAGAACGGCAGCGCCGTTGTCGTGAAGGGCGCAGACCTGGATGCGCTGTCGGACGATCCGGACGAGTTGTCGAACGAACTGACCGCGCTTGCCGGCCCCGCAGCCGGGCCGAGCGGCGGCCAGATCTACGTGGACGGGTTTACCGGCGGGCAGTTGCCGCCCAAGTCGGCGATTCGCGAAATTCGCATCAACCAGAACCCGTTTTCGGCGCAGTACGACCAGCCGGGTTTTGGACGCATTGAGATTCTGACCAAGCCCGGTACCGACAAGCTGCACGGCCAGTTGAGTGTGCAGGGTATGGATAAGTCGTTCAATACCTCAAGCCCGTTTCTCGGCAAGTCCGACATCCAGCCGGACTATCACCAGATTTTCTTTATCGGATCGGTGAGTGGCGCAATCACGAAGAATGCCTCGTTCAATGTTGCCGGTAGCCATCGCACGATTCAGAACAACAATATCTTCAGCGGCAATATCGCGAGCGCCTCAGCAACTTCCGCTACACTGTGCGCTCCGGGCGACACCACCTGTACGTCGAATCCATACCCCGAATCGCTGCGTGCCTTCTTTGCGCCGCAGACCCGATACGACTTCACGCCGCGCATCGATTATGCCGTCACCGACAAAAACACGCTGACGGCGCGCTACCAACTGGAACACAACGACGCGCAGAACCAGGTCGGCTCCGGTGGCCTGATTCTGCAGACCGCCGGTTACAGCAGCAACTCGCGCGAGAACAGCATCCAGATCAGCGACACGCAGATTCTGAGCGCGAAGCTGATCAATGAAACCCGTTTCGAGTTCCGCCGCACACAGGCATCTCAGTTGCCCAACTCCACGGCACCCACGCTCACCGTAACGGGAAACTTTACCGGTGGCGGAAGCGCGGCAGGCACGCAAACCAGCACCCAAGATCACTATGAGGTGCAGAACTATACCTCGGTGCAGCTTGCCAAGAACTTCATTCGCGCCGGCCTTCGTGTCCGCACCGACCGTACGGCGCAGTTCTCCACCCAGAACGCGAACGGTACCTTCAGCTATGCAACCATCGCGCAGTACATTGCAAACCAGCCGTTCCAGTACCTGGTGGCGAATATCAATAACCCGCGCGTGGGCACGCATTTAACGGACGTAGGCCTGTATGCGGAAGATGACTGGAAGGCAAAGCCGAACCTGACGCTTACCTATGGTTTGCGGTACGAGGCGCAGGGCGCGATCAACAGCGACCACGATCTGGCGCCGCGTGTTTCCGTGAATTATGGCGTTCCACGCAAAAGCGGCAACCCGCTCACGGTACTGCGTTTCGGCTACGGTATTTTCTATAACCGCTTCGGCATCGACGATGTGGTCAACACACTGCAGCAGAATGGCGTCAATTCCACGGAACAGATTTACCGTTCGCCCAGCGTCGGCTGCAGTCCTGCCAGTACGGCGGCCTGCGGCACCAACCAGGCGGCCAGCACGACGCTGTACACCCTGGCGTCAAACCTGCGCACGGCCTATAACTCGCAAGTCGCGCTTGGCGTCGATCAGCAACTGCCGCGCAAAACGACGCTGTCCGTTACGTATCTGAACACGCTTGGCATTCACCAGTACATGTCGCGCAGCCTGCTTACCGCAAGCACGACGAACCTGCAGTACCAATACCAATCGGAAGGTACGCTGCGGCAGAACCAGTTACTTATCAACGTGCGTTCCCAGGTTTCGCCGAAACTATCGCTGTTTGCGTTCTATGCTTACAATCACGCAAACAGCAACACCCAGGGCGCCGACTCGTTTGTGACGGATAGCCTGAACGCCGGCACGGACTACGGACGCTTCAACAATACGTCCCGACTCTTCGCCTTCGCCAGCTATAACGCACCGTTCAAAGTCAACATCAGCCCATTCATGATTGCGAACTCCGGAACGCCGTATAACATCACCGCCGGTACCGATGTGAACGGCGATTCCATCATCAACGACCGCGCCATGTTTGCGAACGGGTTGAGTAACGCGAGTTGCACCAATGCGCTAAACTTCTCCACGCCCGCTGGCACCACGGACACCTATACGCGTGTCCCACAGAATTACTGCACGGGGTCTGCGCTGGTTACGGTGAATGCGCGTGTCGTGCGGGCCTTCGGCTTCGGTCCAAAGATCGGCGGCTCGGCGGACGCCGGTGGAAGCAACGGTGGCCCGGGTGGGGGGGGACCTCCTCCCGGTGGCGGGCGCGGCGGTCGAGGTGGTGGTCCAGGTGGCTTCGGTGGCGGTGGTCTGGGCAGCGGTAGCTCGGGCCGTAAGTACACCGTTTCGCTCGGCGCGCAGATTATGAACCTGTTCAACAACGTGCCGTACGCGGCACCCAACGGCAACCTGACGGCTTACAGTGCCGACCCGGCCAAGAACCTGTTTGGTAAGTCGCAGTCCCTCGCGCAGGGGCCGTTCTCCTCAGGCTCCGCGGTACGCCGTGTCTTTCTACAGGCGAACTTTAGCTTTTAGAGGGTAGAACGGAGAGAGTAGACGGTAGAGAGAGAAGCGCTTCTCTACTCT
>CBAAAH010000158.1:0-6803 GCA_964658865.1 uncultured Granulicella sp. | reverse complement strand
CTGCCGTTCTGCGATTGTGGATCTCGTCCGCGACACCCAGCCACTGCAGGATTCTGCCGGTATCGTCGCGAAGCGGCAACGCCCGCAGATGCCACCAGCGTACGGCGCCATCTCGTTCACGAATCAGCCGCGCCTCGCAATCGTAATCCTCGCCCGTGATGACCGACTGCAACCAGCGCTTCATCACGCGGTCTCGATCTTCCTCATAGAATGCATCCAGCCAGCCTGCATCCGCGACATAATATCCTGGCGTAAATCGCTCGCCGATGTACTTCAGAAAACGCGTATTCGCATACGTAATCGTGCCGTCGGGTGCGCCGAGCCAGATGGCCGTCGGTCCAAGCTCGGTCAGCAGGCGATACTTTTCCTCGCTCTCGCGCAGGGCTTCCTCATCTTGACGCTGCCGCGTAATATCGCGCGCAAAAACGACGATTCCTTCTTCCGCGGGCCGCGCTTCCAAATGAAACCACCGGTTCAGTGGCTCCGGATAAAAGGCTTCGAACGAACCCGCTTCCCGCTGAATCATCGCCCGGTAGTACACCTCCACATACGGCGAACCGTCGTAGGCCAGTTCCGGAAAGATATGCCACAGGTTTTTTCCCACGGCGTCGCCCATAGGCTCCACCATCGTTTTTGCCACCTCGTTCAGGAAGGTGATCGTCCACTCCCGGTTAAGGCTGATGACGGCGTCCTGCGTTGCGGCGAACACCTGCTGCATCTGCCGCAGTGCCGCGTCTCGCTTCGACTCTGCCGCGTGCAGCCCTGTTACATCGGTGTACTGCAAGGCGATACCATTCGGCATCGGATAAGCGCGGACTCGATACCATATCTCGAATGGTGGATAGTAAAATTCGAGTTCCTCCGGCAAACCGCCGTCCATCACACGCCTGTAGAACTTCTCAATCTCCGTGCCCACCGTCGCGGGATACAAATCCCAGTGCTTCGGCCCGTTTATATCTTCGTCGCGCACGCGGCTGATGCGCCGCCCCATCGCGTTCGCATAGGTGATGCGCCAGTCGCGGTCCATCAATAAAATGCCGTCGGATATTTGCCCCAGGGCATCCAGCAGATCGGCACCAACGGTCGCGCTGACCACAGTCGCCGCACGCGCATTGCCCTGCGGAACCGCCGTGGTCGCGTTTGCATCTTCCTGCCCAACGGTGCTTGTGTTCTGGTGCGACATGCCCACAGTCTACTGCCCGCAGAGCCCGTGTCGCGAACGACCTGCACGTCTTTGCTCCATGCACAAAACCGTCTACGCGGGATGAATCGCTGTCTCACCGACAAGCGCTAAAGTAGCCAACCCCAACGCTGCAGCCCTTCGTATGCCGCGTGAGCGTGCGCAAACTTCTCCTGCACATGCCAACTGGGCAGCGTACCTCCAGCTTGCTACCGAAGGCATGCCGCCAAACGATCGCCAACTCGTACTTCGCCGTATCCGCTTCAGCGATCTCTTTTTGGCTCTCCAATATCTCCCAGAGTTGAGTTGCTGAAAGCCTTTATTCCCGGCCCGATTGGTTTAGGCTGAGAGTGGAGATCCAATGACCGGAGAAACACTGTACGACGCCTATCGCGCAGAACGCGTGCGCCAAGGCTGGGAAGAATGGAAGTGGACCAGCCTGAGCAAGCCCCAGCAAACCGTATGGGACCGCCTTGCCGCCGGGCTGGAGCCGAAGGAGAAAACGCCCGTTCCTTTTCCTACCCTGCGCGCAAAGTAGGCGATGCCGCACACGACCGGGCGGCCATCCCCCGCCTTTACCCTGCGTCAACGCCTGATTCTCAGGCTGCTGCCGCCCGCCGCGACGAGCCTGATCCGCCTGCTCTGCCTGACGCTGCGGTTCGACACCGACGCAGGCCCAAACGCAGTGCCGGCAGACGCCTCCACCGACACGGGTCTGTACCCTTTTTTTCACAGCACACTTCTGCTCGCGGCGTATCGGTATCGCAACCTCGGCATTTTCATCCTCATCTCCCAGTCGTTTGACGGCGAGCTGATCGCCCGTATTGTGGAGCGGCTGGGGTTTGTGCCCGTCCGCGGTTCCAGTTCACGCGGCGGGGCCGCCGGTCTGCTCACCCTGACACGTGCACTGCAACAGCGTCATAAAGCAGCCGTCACGGTCGACGGTCCCAAAGGACCACGCCGCGTTGCCAAGCAGGGCACCGCGGCCATCGCCGTGCACGCGAACCAGCCCATGCGCCCTTTTCACCTGCATCCCTCCCGCGCTTGGACGCTGCGTTCGTGGGACTGCTTTCTGATTCCCAAACCCTTCAGCCGCGTGCGCTGCGTATGGGCAGAACCCGTGCTGCCCACTCCCGGCGAGTCAGCCGCCCAAATCACCGCCCACCTGCAACAGTCACTCGACGCTGCGGCTCGGCAGGCGGAAACACTACACTAGACCTCGTGCGTGTTTTCGATTTCGATTTCTCCCTGCCGCCCGACCTGATTGCGCAACACCCGCCCGTGGAGCGTGACGCCGCACGCATGCTCACCGTCGATCGCGCGACGGGTGCGCTGGCCGACCGTCGCTTCGTCGATCTACCCTCGTTGCTCGGTCCGGGCGACCTGCTCGTGCTCAACAACTCCCGCGTGATTCCGGCGCGGCTGTACGCCCGCCGCGCCGGCCTGCGCACGCAGCAAAACTCCCCCGCACCCAGCGGCATGGTCGAAGTCCTTCTCACGCAGCAGTTGAATGTCACCGACTGGCGCGCCCTCGTGAAACCCGGGCGCAAAATCCAGCCCGGCGAACACCTCCACTTCGATGCCCCCAGCGGCACCGCACCGCTACTCTCCGCACAGGTGCTTGAGGCAGGGGAATTCGGTGAGCGCACCCTTCGCTTCTCGCCGGCAAACGGCTTCTTCGACGCCCTTGAACAGCTCGGCCACATCCCACTGCCGCCGTATCTGCACCGGCCCGACACGCCCGCCGACCGTGCCCGCTACCAGACCGTCTATGCCGGCACCGACACGCACGGTTCCGCCGCCGCACCCACCGCCGGCCTGCACTTTACGCCTCAGATCTTAGAAGCGATCAAGGATCGCGACGTCGAAGTCGCGCACGTCACGCTCCACGTCGGCCTGGGTACCTTTCAGCCCGTGCGGGTGGAACATCTTGCTGACATTCGCCTGCACGCGGAGCACTATTCCCTGCCGCCAGCCACCGCCGACGCCCTAAATCGCGCCCGGCGCGACGGCCGCCGCATCGTCGCCACCGGAACCACCACCGTGCGCACATTGGAGCATTGCGCCGCACAGGCCAATGCCGACGCCACTCGCCCTACCATTGCCGGGACGAACCAGCGCGAGCTGCAGCCGCACATCGGCCAGACCAGCATCTTTCTACAACCCGGCCACCATTTCCGGCTGGTGGATGCGCTCCTGACGAACTTCCACCTGCCGCAATCCACCCTGCTGATGCTGGTGTGCGCCTTCGCCGGCACGAACTCCGTGCTGCATGCCTACCACCACGCCGTTGCGGAACGGTACCGTTTTTTCAGCTACGGCGACTGCATGTTCCTCGCCTGACTCTAGCCGCGCCAAGCACCCAAGACTTACTCTTCCCGTTCTTCCGAAACCGTGGTTTCCGTCTGCGCCTCGGAACCTGCAGATTCGCATCACGAGCATCCACATGGGTGCGGACCTTTACCCCGTCCAGCGGCCGCACCGCTCCATGCTCGAACTTCAAGACGATCGGGTTGTCGCAGTGGTCCTATCGGCGATCCATTCTCTATTCCGTGGCATGCTTCCCCCTCTCGATGTCTATCTATGTTCTTTATAGGAACGCGTTGGCTGCAGTCCGCCCTTGCTCTGCCGCACATTCCATGTGTTCCATAAAAAGGTGCGGTCTATCTTCATCGCATGCACGTTCCAGGCGTTTTGCTACTCTGTGAGAGTGCATGTACAAACGCCAATGCCACTTCAATCTGGTTCGATTGTTCGCACGATCAATGGCGTGCGTGGCATCGCAATCCTGATGGTGTTCTGCGTGCACCTCGTGTCCATCGGCTTCATTCCCCTTGCGACCTCGCCCCCACTCGTGACCCACTCGTTGTGGCTGGGCTGGACCGGCGTCGACCTGTTTTTCGTCTTATCCGGCTTCCTCATCACCGGCATCCTGATCGACACCCAAACCTCGCCCAACTACTTCCGTTCGTTTTACATGCGGCGCATTTTGCGCATCTTTCCGCTTTATTACATGATGGTCGCATTGGGCGGCATCGGCTTTCTGCTCACACGCCACACCTCTCACTGGCACCACTTCCCCTCACCCGCAACCGTTGGGTTTCTTGCGATCTTTGTGCAGAATTACCACGGCATCCCACCGGCATACCAGCACTTCTGGAGCCTTGCGCTCGAAGAGCAGTTCTACCTTTTTTGGCCGTTAATCGTGTTTTTATTCCGTTCGCGACGCGCTCTCGCCACCGCCATCGTATCGCTCATGGTATTCAGCTTCTTCGCCCGGCTTGCGACACTCATGCTGCGGGGCCGCGACACCGACCTGAGCGCCCAGTTGCAATATCGCCTGGATGCGCTACTGATCGGTGCGTTGCTGGCGCTTGTCATTCGCAATCAGGCAGCACTACGGCGCACCTTACGCATTGCTCCCTGGGCCGGCGCGGTGGGTCTACTCAGCTTCCTGTGGATCTCGTTCGGCACACCATACGAGTGGTTTACGCGTAGCACCTACACCCGTCTCTTTGGCTTTCCAAGCCTCGCCGTGTTCTTCGGCGCGTGCGTTCTGCTGGCGTGGAATGCAGAGTCGACCGGCACCGTCGCCGATCGAGTGCTGTGTACGCCGTTTCTGCAGTTCACCGGTAAATACAGTTACGGCCTTTACGTTTTCCACGCGCCCATTCTGCTCATCGCGATCTATACTGAACCCGCATTCACTCACCCCACTCGCTTTCTTGCGCTTGAACGCCTTCTGATCGGCCTTGCGGCGATCGCCTTTTCGTACCTGGTCGCGTTCCTCAGCTTCAACTATTACGAGAAGCCGTTCCTCACCTTTAAGGACCGGTTCACCGCCCGCACGCGCCAGCATCCCCGCCATCCGGACTTTCCCGAGCGTGATCGCATCACCGCCTGAACTTCTGCACATGCCGGAACGTCTTACGAAGCAAGAGTGACTCTCCCGGTCGTTCTCCACGCATTCATCAAGGCGAAAAAAAAGCGAAGACAAGCCGCCCAAATCCACATACAATTGCGCAACGCATTGCTGAGAGGGTTCCATGGCCAAGTCCGAGAAGTCCGCATCCCGCAAAACCGCCACCGTCCTGCCCAACGTCTTTGCCACGCAGAAGCACCTTCCGCTGCCTGGCAGTCATAAGCCTGCTTTCGGCGGCGCGGCGGCATCGAAGCCCGTTCCGTCCGGTACCTCCATTACCGTCTCGGTCCTGCTTCGCCGCAAATCGCCGCTCGACACGAGCACATTCGGCGAAAAACGCCTGACCCGCGCGCAATACCGCGCCCAGCACGGCACCGATCCCGCGGCGCTCAAGTCCATTCTTGCGTTTGCCAAAGCTTACAGCCTCACGCCGGCGCACGAACCCGCACGCCGAACCGTTACCCTGACCGGTACGGCCGCTAACCTGCAACGGGCCTTTGGCGTCACCCTCAACCTGCAAACCGCCGCCGACGGCAATGTTTATCGCGTGCGCGAAGGCGACATCCATCTGCCGGAATCGCTCAGCGGACAGGTGGAAGCTGTGCTCGGACTCGATAACCGTCCACAGGCGACTCCAAAGTTCCGCGTGGCAAAATCAGCCGTCAAGAAGGGCGTTGCAACTCCGCGCGCTACGAACATCTCCTTCACGCCGGTGCAGGTCGCCCAGCTTTACGGTCTGCCTACGGGCAGCACCGCCGCCGGGCAGACGATTGGCCTCATCGAACTTGGTGGCGGCTTCAAGACTGCGGACATCACGGCCTACTTCAAATCCATCGGCGTCACCAAGCCCAAGCTCATCGCCGTCTCTGTCGACAAGGGTAAAAACAAATCCGACGGCGTCAACGGTGCAGATGGCGAAGTTATGCTCGACATCGAGGTTGCCGGCGCAATCGCTGCGGGGGTTAACATCGTCGTCTACTTCGCCCCTAATACCGACCAGGGCTTTATCGACGCAGTTTCTACCGCCGTTCACGACAGCACAAACAATCCATCGGTCCTCTCCATTAGTTGGGGCGGCCCGGAGTCCTCCTGGACAACGCAGGCCGCCAACGCGCTTGACGCCGCCTGCCAGTCTGCTGCCGCGCTCGGCATTACCGTTCTGGCGGCTGCCGGCGATAACGGCTCCACCGACGGCGTGACCGATGGCAAGCAACACGCGGACTTCCCTGCCTCCAGCCCGCACGTTCTCGCCTGCGGCGGCACCAGGCTCAATGGATCAGGCACGTCCATCACATCGGAGGTGGTGTGGAACGAAATCGCGGCGAATGAAGGCGCAACCGGTGGCGGCATCTCCGTACTGTTCCCACAACCGACGTGGCAATCCGGCATTGCCGCCACGAAACCCGGCCGCGGCGTTCCCGACGTTTCCGGCAACGCTGATCCCGCCACCGGCTATCAGGTCCGTGTCGATGGCGAAAATCTGGTCATCGGCGGTACCAGTGCCGTCGCTCCACTGTGGGCCGGCCTTATCGCCGTCGCCAATGCACAGTCTAAAACCACCGCTGGCTATCTGCAGCCCAAGCTCTACGCCGCCAGAAACGTCTGCCGGGACATCACCAGCGGCAACAACGGTGCCTTTTTGGCCGGCGCTGGGTGGGATGCCTGCACGGGCCTTGGATCGCCCGACGTACCAAACCTGTT
>CBAAAH010000157.1:0-6814 GCA_964658865.1 uncultured Granulicella sp. | reverse complement strand
ATGATGATCACGCACAATCCCGAGGCCGCCGCCGTCGCCGACCGTATCCTGTACGTGCGCGACGGCCGCATCTGGCTCACGCCGCCGGAGCCGCGCGTGCGTCCCGCGCGCAACTAGCTGAACCTTAAACATAGAAAAGCCGAGGCTTATAAGCCTCGGCTTTTCTGTTGAGTAAGTTTAGTGCTACCAGAGCACGCCGTTTATCGGCGCAATTGCCTCGGGTAGGTGCTTTTCGCCCAGTGTCTGCCGCAGGTTGATCTCGATGGTCCGGCTGATCGCGGTCAGCGGAACATCGTACATCACGTTGTCGAACGGGTCTTCCAGGTCGCGGCCGATCTTGTCCAGCGCCAGAAAAATAAAGCCCACCAGCGTAGACCCAAGCGGCGTAAACCAGCCCATGTTCTGCACCAGTGCCAGCGGCAGCAGCAGGCAGTAGATCTGGATAAACAACTGGGGAAAGAAGTTGTACTGCTTGGGCATGGGCGTGTTCTTGATGCGCTCGGACCCACCCTGCGCATCGGCGAGGTCGTTTAGCGTCGCGTCCATCGCGGACCACTGTAGGCTGTCGAGCCAGTCACGTTCCAGGCACTCGCGCAATAGGTGCCCCTGTTGAATCTGCAGGGCGTACGGCACATTCTTTTCCGGCGCAAGCGCGACCAGATCTTCTTCCGACAGTATGCCGTGCAGACCTTCCAGCGGTGGCAGCCCGCGCAGCGACTGACGCAGCGAATTGACGTAGGCAATCTGCAGGTACACCAGGCGTTCATGCACCGACACGACGGTATCGCGCTGCTCCGGGTTCATCCAACGCACGTTCGTGACCACCTGCCGGCCCCACGAGCGCGAATTGTTTACGATGGCGCCCCACAGCGTGCGCGCCTCCCACCAGCGTGTATAGCTGCTGTTGTTGCGAAAGCCAAGCACGATGCCGATGGCCGAGCCGAAGAGCGCAACCGGAATGTGCTGCAGCGACAGCCAGTGCCACTGCAGCACTTTGTAGCCCAGCACGATCGCGCCGTCGTATAAAAAAAGCAGCAGCAACGGCATGCCCACATATTCCAGCAGACGGCGAAAGTTCGGGCCGCGGGGAACGATCATGCGGTTGCGGTCTCCATCACTTCATGCCGCGTGGAATGGAACTTTTCTGTTCCGGCATCGTGGATCAGCACATCGCCCGAGGCAATGTCATAAACCCACCCGGAGACGGTCAGCTCGCCACGAGCCATGGCACCACGCACCGACGGATGCGTTTGCAGGTGGGCCAACTGCAGCAGCACATTCTGTTCGGTCAGCGTGCGCAGTGGAATCTCGCTATCACTGCTCATCGATGCGGCCACCGACTTTGCCGCCTTGGCGTTGCGCAGCCAGCTTTTCACCGTGGGCATGCTGTCCAGGTGGTTTTCATCGGCCTTCAGCGCCTTCATCGCGCCGCAGTCCATGTGGCCGCAGACTACCGCGTGCTGTACCTTCAGTGCGTCGACCGCGTATTCGATCACGGCAGACACGCCGCCCATCATTTCGCCATAAGGCGGCACCATGTTGCCCACGTTGCGCGCGGCAAAAATCTCTCCGGGAACGCTGCCCGTGATGGTTTCCACGTCGATGCGCGAGTCGGCACACGTGATGATCAGCGTGTGCGGCTTCTGCGGCGTGGTCGCGGCTATCTGGTAGCTTTCACTGTTCTGCGGGTAAATCTCCATTTGAAAGCGGCGGATGCCTTCTTTCAAGCGCTGCAGGGCTGGATCTTGTGTTGCGGACATAACAAAACTCCTTTGAAATCGCAGTCGATTACTAAGGTAGACGAACATGCTCACCTCGCGATGAATCGAAAGGAGGAGATTGTTTCAAAAAACATAAGGTGACGACCGCACACGCAGTCGCCACCCTTGTTTCATCCAGCCGCGTACACCGGTTTAGAAGCGGTAGAACACACCCACTGCTGGCGCAGCCTGGTGCACCCAGCCGTTCGAGCGAAAGTTCGCCACGTAAAAGTCCGGTGCCTTGTAGAACAGGCCATGTTCCTGCACGCGGAAGCCGAGGTGCGGCTGGCGCTTGCTCACAAAATCCAGGCCGACCTCGTACATGGCCGCGCCGCGCCACTGGTTGCCGTATTGCGGGTTTGCCGGGGTCGCGCGAAAGTTCACGCCACCACCGCCAAGGACGACAAACGGCTGCACGTACGGCGTGCGGATATGGAACACATAGCCGGCCGTTGCCTCATGCTGCTCCAACTGCACGTAGTTCACAGGACCGCCCGCGGGAACGGTACGGTAGTGCTCCGTGTACTTGTTGTAGCCGTAGTTCAGCTCCAGGCCGAACCACGACGTGGGATGCTCGCGGACATTCGCTAGGAAGCCGACGCCTTCTGTCGTACCAGCCAGGTACGGCGACTGGTGTGTGATCGATGTCTGGTAGCGACCGGTACCGCTGGCGGCCAGGTCGAAGCCATGGGTATGAAAATAACCTGTGCCCGGTGTCACTTGCTGCCGATAGTCGATGCCCCAGCCGCGGCTGGGAGCGGGCGTTGCGGCCGGCTGGATTGCGGGATCCTGCACGCCACTGCCGGTGTCGCTGCCGGGTGCATCGATCGTTGCTGCGGAAGAACTGGAAACAGCCGGCGCACTGGAATCGACCAGTGAACTCTGTGCGTGGGCTGCGGCAAATCCGCCGGTCAGCAGGGCAACTGCGGCAAGGTGCATTCCAACCTTCGGAAAACGGATCGAAACATCGGGACTTTTCTTCTTAAACACGAAAACAACCTCCAAAACGGGACAGCGATGGTGTGTGAAACATGAAACGGTCAACTCTTCGTACAAGTGATCGTGAACGATGGCGCTATATTCTTTGATCTTGCTGAGGCGAAACGGTACCACGTCAATCGACGCCAAAAAATTAACTTGACAGCGGTTTACTGGAAAGCGTGGAATAAGGCCCTTTTTTAGCCTGAACTTCAGGCACAACGTACCTAAATGGTAACGAAACAACACCCCGGGACCGTTTGTGGTCTAACGTGGAAGTTCCGCTCCTCAATGAGAGCTGGAGGAGAGACGCATGGACGAGGTACAGGTTCGCTTGGAGCAGGGCGCCCTTGAAACGGCAGAGGCACGTCGTGTGAACCGGAGAAATTTTCTGGCGGGCGCGGGTGTGGGCATTGCCGGTGTCGTTGCCGCAGGCGCAACCCTGGTGGGTTGCAGCAGCACCGACGTCTATGTCGACGCCTCGCAGCAAAGCGAAATCGATGTGCTGAACTTTGCCCTGAATCTGGAGTACCTGGAAGCGACGTTCTACTCCTTCCTGGTACAGGGAACGGACCTCGATTCGAGCCTGACCGGTGGAGGTCCAGCGCCGCAGAACCCACCCGCGAAGATAACTTTTGCCAACCAGCAAAGCGCCGACTTGTTCGCGGAGCTGGCGTTCGATGAAATCTCGCACGTGAGTGCGTTGCGCAGCGTGCTGACGACAGTGGCCATCGCCCGGCCGCAGATCAACTTCGCGGCGCTGGCGGCTATTTCCGCGTCCAACTATCTCCAGATCGCCCGTCTGTTTGAGGATGTGGGGGTGACGGCCTACGCGGGTGCGGCAGCATCGGTGACCGGCGGGAATGTCACGGCGTTGGCACAGATTCTTGCCGTGGAAGGCTTCCACTCCGGCGCGCTGCGGCTGCTCGCCATCCAGCAGGGCGCGGCGTATCCATCGACACTTGCCGGCTACGTGCCCAGCGACGCCTACGACATCATTCCCGCCGACCCGGGTACCGTTGCCCTCGCACTTGCCGGTCCAACGCAGGCCAAGGGTGGCTTCTTTGCAACGCTGGCAGTCGGCACCACCGGCCAGACCAACACCTACCCTGGCTTCGCCTTTCGCCGGACCACGTCACAGGTGCTGGCCATCCTATACGGCAGCACGACCGCTGGAACGGCCAAGGGTGGCTTTTTCCCTGCGGGTGTCAACGGCAACATTACGTCGGTCTAGGCTGGCTCGGTCAACCCGTGTGTGCCGTTCGGCAACGAACGGTACATGGCGAGAACGGAATCGAATACGGAACTGGTGCTGGGCTCGGTCTGCCCCGCGTTTGAGCTGCAGGATGTGCGCAGCGGGCAGGCGATGGGCCGCGACGATGTGTTTGGAGGCGTGGACGATGCGGATGGCCGCAACGGCTTGCTGGTCGCCTTCCTGAGCGTGCATTGCCCCTTCGTGCAGCACATAGAGGCAGCGCTGGGACGGTTGACGACGGAGTTCGCGGACCGCATCGCCTCCGTCGCGGTCATGTCGAACGACATTGTCGCCTTTCCGCAGGATGGGCCGAACGCGATGCGTGATCAGGCAGCTCGGTTGGGATGGTGCTTTCCGTACCTTGCAGACGAAGCGCAGGAGACGGCGCGCGAGTTCCACGCGGCATGCACGCCGGACCTGTACCTGTTCGACCGAGGATTGAAGCTGGTCTACCACGGCCAATTCGACGAAACGCGTCCCTATCGCGCGAGCGATGCGAAAGCCGGCGTGGTGAAGGAAGAGCGGATTCACCGGCAGGCGCACGGGGCACATCTGCGGCGCGCCATGGAAGCGCTGATCGCCGGCGAACCACCCTTGGCCGAGCAGCGCGCCTGCCTGGGTTGCAACATCAAGTGGCACGAGATCTAAGTCCAGGTGTTTAGTCCCGGAGACAGATGGGTGCATACTTTCTGAGCGGGAGAAGGAGGCGCGATGGGGCAGGTTTTACATCGGAGCGCCACAACGACAGAGGCGATCCGTCGAGCGACACAACAGAGTTAAGAGAGCATGAGGGCCTTGGCGCGGCGTCATGGCATCCACCCGAAGACAGTCGAGCAGGAGGCTACCCACAACCAGCTCAAAGCGCATTTGACAGACTTCCTCAGAGCCTGCAACTCCACCCGAAGACTCAAAACACTCGGGGCATCACACCCTACGAATACCTCTGCAAACTCTGGACCCAAACCACAGATAGATTTACTCTCAACCCAATCCATTAAATGCCGGTACTAAACACCTAGTAAACTGGGGGCTGGAGTTGTGACCGCCGTGCCCGTTGAATCTCCGCTTCTACAAAACATGAACCCGCAGCAGCGTGAGGGTGTCGAGCACACCGACGGCTCCGTCCTCATTCTTGCCGGCGCGGGCTCCGGCAAGACGCGCGTCATTACGCACCGCATCGCTTACCTGATTGAAAAAGGCGTGTCGCCCGACGCCATTCTCGCCGTGACGTTTACCAACAAGGCGTCGAAGGAGATGGGCGAGCGCGTCGAGAAACTGATCGGCCACAACTCGCTCGCGCGGCCTACCATCGCGACGTTCCACTCGCTGTGCGTGCGCATTTTGCGGCGCGATATCGAAGCGTTGCGCGTCAACGGCCAGGGGCTCACGCGCAGCTTTGCCATTTACGACGAGAGCGACCAGCAGGCCATCGTCAAGAGCGCGCTCAAGCGGCTCGGCTTCGACGACAAGCAGCTCAAGCCGCGCGTGGCGCTGGGCCGCATCAGTTGGGCGAAGAACCACATGATCGACCCGCAGGAGTACTTCCTGGCGTCGACCAATCCGCTGGAAGAACGCATCGCGCACATCTTCGAGATTTACCGCGCCGAACTGATGAAGAACAACGCAATGGATTTCGACGATCTGCTGCTTGAAACCGTGCGCCTGCTCAAAGTCAGCACCGAAACGCGCGAGCGCTACAATCGCCGCTACCGCTACCTGCTGATCGACGAGTACCAGGACACCAACCGTCCGCAGTACGAGCTTATGAAGTTGCTCGGCGGCGCGCACGGCAATGTGTGCGTGGTGGGTGACGAGGACCAGTCGATCTATAGCTGGCGCGGCGCGGACATCAAGAACATCCTTGACTTCGAAAAGGACTTCGACGACACCAAGATCATTCGGCTGGAGCAGAATTACCGCTCCACGCAGAACATTCTTGAAGGTGCTGGTGCGGTTGTGAAAAACAACCTGCAGCGCAAGGGGAAGGAGCTGTACACCACCCGCGAGGGCGGCTCGCTCATCGGCTTTTATGAGGCACCGGATGGCGAGAACGAGGCGCTGTTTATCGGTGACCGCGTGCAGAAATACCTGAAGGACGTGGGTCAGAGCGGCGGCGAGGCTAAGTGCGCCGTGCTGTACCGCACCAACTCGCAGTCGCGCCTGGTGGAAGAGGCGCTGCGCCGCTACAACATCCAATACCACATGGTCGGCGGCTTCAGCTTTTACGACCGGGCAGAAGTCAAGGACATCCTCAGCGACCTGAAGCTGGTGCAGAACCCGCATGATTCCATCGCGCTCAATCGCGTAGTCAACTCACCACCGCGCGGCATCGGCAAGACCACAATGGAGACGCTGGAGCGCATTGCGTTGACCACCGGCATCAGCACATGGGACGCGATCGTGCGCGCGACGGAAGACCAGTTGTTGCCGGCGCGTGCGCTGACGGCGTTGAATGGTTTCCGTCGCCTGATTCTGGATGCGCGCGCCATGCTCGGCCCGGGCTTCGGCGAAGAGCTTGCCGCCGATGCACTGGGCGCTGCGGAAACGCACGCGGCAGCCGCGGCAGCGCACGACTTTACCGGTACGGAAGAAAACATCTCCACCAGCGATGCCGTGGAAGATGCGAGCTTCGACACCAGCTTCAATTTCAACTTCGATTTCGGCGGCGACGAGGCCGCGTGGACGGAGGAGCGCAGCACCCTCGCGCCGGAAAACAGCAGCGTCCCGAACAACGTCCTCGAGTTTCCCCGCAACGCTGATTCCGACACCAGCTTCGATTTTTCTTTCGACCCAACCGGTGAATCGGATTCCGCGATCAATG
>CBAAAH010000156.1:0-6828 GCA_964658865.1 uncultured Granulicella sp. | reverse complement strand
CGGACGCAGAAACCTGACTGCCCGATGTGGGCGGCTGGACGAATGGGAAGCTGATCTGCTGAAGGACGAGCCGGTGACCGAGGACGAATTGACGCGCGCGAAAGACCAGTCGCGCGGCAACATCGTGCTTGGGCTGGAGAGTTCATCGGCGCGCATGTCGAACCTGGCGCGGCAGCAGATGTACTACGGCCGGTTTACGACGACGGACGAAATTGTGCAGGCAGTGGATGCCGTAACGACCGCTGATATCCAGCGGGTAGCGCGCGATCTGTTCCAAGCGGAGTTGCTGTCGTTGACTCTTCTGGGAAATCTGGGTGAC
Source organism: uncultured Granulicella sp. (assembly GCA_964658865.1). GTDB lineage: Bacteria > Acidobacteriota > Terriglobia > Terriglobales > Acidobacteriaceae > Terriglobus. The sequence goes on along the minus strand of CBAAAH010000156.1, from coordinate 6,509 downwards.
CTGAAGGTATCGCGCGCCGAGCTGGTTTGCTAGGCTGGTGCGGGAAAGCTGCTACAGTTACCGGTGTCGAATGCGCACACCGCACGTCTTACTCTGGTGAGCGTCAGTACAGGATTGAAGGAAAAACGATGACACTGCAGAACCGGAAACAGCCCCATGCGGAAGAGGGCTTTACGCTCATCGAACTGCTGATCGTGATGTCGATCATCATCATCATCGTGACGATCGCGTTGCCCAACATTACCCGCTACAAGCGCCAGGGCAATGAGACATCGGCAGTGGGTTCGCTACGCGCGATCGTGGCGGCAGAGCTGCAGTACCAGCAGACCTATCCGGCGAACGGTTACGCCTGCAGCATGGGCGCGCTGGGCGGCGAGAAGGGTGCCTCGCCCACACCGGCGGCAGCAGGTCTGCTGCCGGCCGACCTGGCCAGCGGCAATAAGGCGGGTTATACGTTTTCCATCGTGAACTGCACGAAGGTGACGGTCAACAACCAGGACCAGTACACCGGTTATGAAATCAATGCGGTACCGCAGGCTGTCGGCAAGACCGGCGACCGCGGCTTCTGCTCCGACGATTCGCAGCAGATCAAGGTCGACCCAAAGGGCGGCACAAGCTGCACCGTACCGCTACAGTAGTGGTGCGTGCATGATTCAACGGCAAAGAACGTTCGCGGCGCTGCTCTGCGGCGTCGCATTTTGCTCTGCGCAGTCCCAGACGCCGGTTGCGGTGCATGATATGGCGCAGCATATCGACCGGCATTACAACCATCTGTCCACGTTGCGCGCCAGTTACATCGAGCAGTACCGCGGCATGGGCCAGCAACGCGAAGAACACGGCACCCTGCTGCTGAAAAGGCCGGGCCGCATGCGCTGGAATTATGCCGATGGAAAATTGTTTGTGCTGGACGGCAAGTTTGCGACGAGTTATACCCCAGGTGACCCGCAGGCCCAGCGCGTTCCGGCAAAACAGTTGGACGACCTTCGATCGCCGCTGCGATTCTTGCTGGGCCATACGGAAATCGAAAAAGAACTGGACCACCTGGCAATGACTGCCGGCCCGAACGGCACCCTCACTTTGAGCGGTACACCGCGCTACATCATGGGGCCGAAGGAAAGCGAACAGCGGGTGCAGCAGATTGCCATTACGGCGATCGCCGTGACTGGCGAAATCGTCGGCCTGAAGCTGACGGAAATCGATGGTGCGACGACAGAGTTTCGCTTTTCGAACCTACAGGAAAATCTTCCTGTGGCGGATAGCGAGTTTCGATTCATCGCTCCCGCCGGCGTGACCGTGGTGAACGGGTTACCACCCGTATAAAACGGCAGAGAACAGCTTATCTCTTGACGACACTACGGATGAAAAAAGCCTGTTCTATGAAATGCAACGGCCCGCGAGTACCGCTCGCGGGCCGTTTGACTTAGGGGAATGACCGTTAAAAGGTAAGGTTCACGCCTCCTGTAATCTGCCGCGGCGCGACAAAGTGCGTGCCGCTGAAGGTGGAAAGGAAGTTATACAGCGCATACTTATTCGTCAGATTGGTTACAGAGACGGAGACGTTGGTGTGTAGCTTTTCGCGGTGCAGGATATTGTCTTGCCCAAGCTGCATATCGAACAGGGTGCGCGGTGCAATGCGCGGCGGGTTCTTGTCGTCGTTCTCTGTGCCGAGCGCGGGGATGCGAATGAGTGGAGAACTAAGCTGACCGGCGGCGCAACTTGTAATGGGTGCTGCAAGCGTTGCTTTTACGTTGCTGCAGCTTAGCGCGATTTGTGCCTGCTGGTCGGCCGTCAGGTTCAACACGTAACCACTGTTGTTCGGATCGCGCGATGCATCGGTCACTAAGCCGCTTTCATACCGCCATGTCATGCCGAAGTACGGCCCATGATGGCCGAACTGGTACTGGCCATGCGTCGACTGCTGAAACGCCTGGTCGTGGTCGATGCGGAACACATTCGACGTTTTGATCGATGGGTCGTTGAACAGCACACCACCGACCTCTGGACCGAAGAAGCGGGAACGTGTGTGGCCGAGCACGGAATACGCCGTAAAGCCATGATAACTGGGGATCGTCGCCTTGACGCCGAGGCCGTCGATCTTGGACTTTTGCCATTGAATGGGAAACGCCAGCGGCGTGTTGAGTACCACGTCAAAGTCGAAGTCACGATCCGTGTACTTCCAGAAGTACTCCGCATCCACCACAAGATACTTGCCGAAGCTCTGCTGAAAACCGGCGTCGTATTGATCGCGTGAGGCAGGCTTGAGCGGGACTTCACCAAAGTTCGCGCCTTCCAAACCGCCGACGCCGGTGGAGGAGGAGACGATCAGATTCTCGTTATACGGCGTGAGGAAGAACTTACCGTAACCCAACCGGAAAACGGTTCCCAACTGATTCAGGTCGTAACTCAGATTGAGTCGCGGTTCCACTTCGGATCGGCGGGAAATGCCGTTGTAGTTATCGGCGCGCACACCAGCCATAAAATTGAATTTTTTATATGTAATGCTGTCCTGCAGGTAGAGTGCTTCCTGCTTGATGTCGGTGCGTCCCTTGAAGGCATAAATGGTGCCTCCACGGGTAAGATCGTACGGCGCGAGGCCGGGCAGGTACGAAGCGTTGTCGGTGTACCCACCTGCAGCGCACTGAGTCGGGTCGGTATAGGCAGGATCGGTGACCGGGTTACCGTTCCTGTCCAGGCATGCAGCATTGAACGTCGCCTGCGTCACGCCCAGGCCAAAGCCTTCTTGCAGGAACGTGTGATAGAACATGCCGCCGGCCTTGATGTTATGGATGCCGTGCGAGATGGAATAATCCGTCTTGATGCCGACGTTCTGCAGGCGGCGCGACTGCTGCAGTGTCACCGGGGTATCGTTGAACACGTTGTGGCTGGGATAGTAGTGGAAGTTATCCTGCCGAATATAGGTGCCGATATTCAGCAGGCTGTTCGCGTTGAAGATATGCGTCCAGGAAGGTGCGACGTTGTACGAAAAAATCTGGCCGCGCTGATCCTGGCTGACTTGGTCGTACTGATCGGGCTGCTGGAACCATGAACGTGAAAAACTGAGATTGAGTTGGTAGAAGTTACTCGCATCGGGCCGGTAGTCCAGGCGGTCGAAGAAGTTTTCGTTGTTGCCCTTGTCATGGATCGCGCGGAACTCGGGCGAATCAAGGTACCGGCTGCTGCGCAGGCCGTCGAGGGAAAGAAAGTTCCCCACCTTAGCGGTGCCGGAACCGATGGCGAGCGACGGTACCGACGTGCCGTATGTGCCGTAGCTGTAACCGATGGTGCCGGTGGGCTTGAGCAGGCCGATACCGGACCGCGTGGTGGTCTGCACGACGAGGGATGATTTGTCCCCGTACTCCGGCGGCGCGATGCCCTCAATGACGTTGACCGACTGGATGATATTGGTCGAGATCTGGTTGCCGAAGACGCGGCTCTGCTGGTCGCTGATGGGCTGGCCGTCGATGGCAAAGGTTGTGTCGGCGTGCTCGCCCAGCGGGTGAAACAGGCCGTTGGAGTCGGACGCGATGCCGGGCGTGCTGAGCGTGACCAGCGACGAGAGGGGCGACGAGGTCTGCTGCAGCGGCAGCTTGTCAAACAGCGCACGATCGACGGTGGTCGTCTGGAGCGCACCGGTGTCGCGCAGGTCGTCCGCCTGCACGGTCACCTCCTGGTCCGAGGTGCCGACTGCCAGCTTCAGGTCGGTGGCGACGGAGAGGGCGTTACGCACCTGCACGTCCGTCGATGTCGCGGAAAAACCTGCGGCCGTTGCGCTGAGGTGGTAGCGATTGAATGGAACGTTGTTGAAGGTGTAGCGTCCGGCGTTGTCCGCCTGGACACTGCGCTTGAAGCCGCTCAGCGGGTTTTCCATGCTGACGGTCGCGTTGGGAATCAGCGCGCCGGTCGTGTCGGTAACGATGCCGGTCAGGCTGCCGGCAGTGCCTTGCGCGTGTGCGGTAAGGGTGATGGCGCAAAGTGCAAGAAGCGGAACGAGACGGGTCGGTCTCATGGGATGGAAGCTCCTGTCTTAGGGTGCGGCGGGGTCGCGGACAGGTGTGCGGCGGCATTGCTGAAAACATGCTGCACGGGAAGCTGACTTCCCTTACCTGCAACTACATGGCGACAGTGCGCATGGGCGGAGGCCGGCAGAACAGGTCGAACGAAAGCAGGGTGATGGCGGCCGTGACGGGCCGTGGACGGATTCGATGAGCAATAGCCGCCTGCAGCGCCGGAACGCCGGTATGCGGCAGGTGGCTGGCCGTAGCCAGCGTGCTGCATACGGTGCAGGCACTGTCGTCTGCCAGGCTCGCCGCCTCTGCGGACGATACCGGCGCATGCAGGCTTGCTGCGCCGTACAACGCCGGTGCGGGCAAGTGTAGGTGCGTCGCATGCGCCTGCACCACGAACAGGAACGTCAGCAGCCATAGCCAGGCAGAGCCTCGGCGCACCGCATGAACCGCATCCTGAAAGGACAAGGTTCGTGCGCGCCGCCGAAACGAAACGCCAATGGCGTTCATGCGCTGGGTGTTGCTGGAAGTCATCGTCTACTCAGCATAGACGAGCGAACAATATAAATAGATGCGATGCAATTCGCATTTACATAAAGAATTGCGTCACACTTACCTTATTTTGGTTCCGGGCCGCGTACCACCTGCACGAAGTCCGGAGCACGCAACTGCCGGGCAAAGGCCGCCATCACCTCATCGGCAGAGAGTGCGAGATAGCGTTTGGCAGCGTTGTCTCGCTCGTTCAGCGGCAGGCCAAGCTCCGCACGTGCCAGCAGTACGGCCGCCACCGTCTCTTCGCTGCTTTCGCTCAGGGTAAGCTGGCGCAGCAGCAACGACTTCGCCAGGGTGAGTTCGCTGGGCGACACCGGCTCGGTGCGCATGCGATCCAGGTCATGCTCCACCAAGGCACGCGCCTTGGATACCTTATCTGGGTCGGAGCCGTAGTCCACGGTGTAGGTAGCACGAGTTTTAGTCGCATGCAACTGCACGTCGACGGTGTAGACGTACCCGGCAACCTGGCGCAGATCATGGTAAAGCCGGCTCGCATAGAAGCCGCCGCCCAGCACATTGGTGCCAAGGTTCATGGCATAGTAGTCGGGGCTGAAACGATTGAGCGTCAGCTCCTCCGACAGCGTGACGGAGCACTGCACCTGCTGCGGATCTTCCACATGCGCGGCGGACGCCTTATTCCCAGGAACGGCGGGAAGCGTGGTATTCGGCTTCGATCCGGTCGCGGTCCACGGGCCAAACCACTTGTCGACGGCCGCGCGCGCCTCGGCCGGTGTCACATCACCGATCACGACAATGGTCGTCAGGTCGGGGCGCATGGTGCGCGCGTAGTACGTCTTGAGCTGGTCGAGCGACAGCGAAGCGATGGACTTGGGCGTAGCCTCACGCAATGATGGATCTTTCGCAGGTAACAGCGCCTCTTCCAGCGCCTTGGTGGTGCGGTACGCCGGGCTCACCATGTTGCCGGCGACGAATTCCGCCGTCTGTTTTTGCACGACGTTGAAAGCGTCGGTCGGCAGCGCAGGATGCAGTTCGTTGTCGGCCAGCAATTGCACGCCACGGTTGAACTGGTCCTTCATCACCTTGAGCGAAAAGCGATAACCACCGGACTCCTCGGCACCGATATCGTCCAGCGCCTTTTGAAAGGCGATGCGGTCGAGGGATGTGGTGCCGTAGCTGTACAGTTCCTGCAGCACATCGGCCACGCCCTCCTGTCCAGCGGGCGATTCGAGGTCTTCGTTGTGGTCCACCTGACCGACGACCGTAACGGTCGGGCTGGTGTGGTCGGGCTTGACGATGAGTCGCAGGCCATTCGGAAGGCGCTCATCCGACGGCATCACCATAGGCGAGGGCGCCCGTACTGCGCTGAGTGGGCCCGTAGCCCAATCCGGCAAAACGACGGGCTTGGTGGGCGGCTGCGTGAGCTTTTCGCCGCCGCCGAAACCGTTTTGCGCCACCGCCGCGCCGGACGGCACGGGCTTAAGAATCGACGTGACTGCGTTGGCCGTGAGGTACTGCTGGGCGACGCGGTTTACGTCGGTAACCGTTACCTTGCGAATAGCGTCAAGGTCCTCGTCGGGGCTGGTGCGGCCTTCCGCGGCGAGAGCGTTCGACCACACGTTCGCTAGACCGGGAATGGAATTGCGCTGGAACTCCGCCTGCGTCACCTCTGCGCGGATGGCAGCGGTAACCAGGTCCGCCGGGACACCATCTTTGGCGTAGGCCGCAAGGATGGAATTCATTTCCTTCAACGCACCGGCGGGATCGGTCTCGGACGGCACGGCAACCACGCCGTAGCCGACGCTTGCCTTGGGATAGGCTTCCGCCACACCGAACTGAGCCACAAGTGCCTTGCCCGCAGGCACCATGGCATACAGGTTGCCACGCTGACTGCTCAGCACGTCGCCGAGAATTTGTGCGGCGGCATAGTCCGGTGAATCCGTTCCGGGCAGCCGGTAACCGACGAACGCAAGTGTGTAGGGCAGGTTGCTGTCG
>CBAAAH010000155.1:0-6842 GCA_964658865.1 uncultured Granulicella sp. | reverse complement strand
TAGCGGGTGATTGGTGCTGTCGCTGTTGCCGCCATACCTGCCTCGCTCCTCACCAAAATGGCGAGGCCGTTTCGAGCGACTGACACCTACCGGGGCCGTCGCGGGACGATGCCCTGATGCGAGTATGCGACGACCCGTCTAGCACGGCAAGGTAGTTTGGGCGTGAATGGGAGAATACAAGTGGATAACCTGTCCCGAACAGGAATTTATCGCGCGAGACTCTCGGAAAGGGACAGGAAGGCTCGTTGAGAACGAGGAACTTAGGCGCTGAACGCGGCACTCTCAGCATGTGCAGGGAGACCAACCAGGCATGGTTAAACCTTGCAGTGCGACGACAAGCTGTTGAGTGAGGAGAAAGACTTTTGGAGCCGACGAACGGACTTGAACCGTTGACCTGCTGATTACGAATCAGCTGCTCTACCAACTGAGCTACGTCGGCCTTCCGAGGTTCATTCTACCGGATATGTCGCCTGAAGCAAAGGCAGGATGGCATTGCGACTTTGAACCAGAAACGGAAAGGGCCGCCTTGGTAAGAAGGCGGCCCTTTCGTCAGGGAGAATAGTTCGGACGGAGGCAAAGCCATCTGAACTTTCTGGCGCAATCCTACGGCGCACACAGGGTCAAGTCAAGCAAATTTCGTAAGTCGAATCGATCGTTAAAGATAGAAAAACCATGTCGATTTTAAGAACGAATTAGTTTCGCCTTTTGTTTGCTTAAGAACGAATTCTTGGAGCGGGGCCGCGCAGGTTCAGGCTGATGACTTCCATGTCGCCCAAAGAAGAGGCGGGCTTGCCACGCAGCTTGCGGAACCAGGCGCGGCCGCCGCCGAAGACCAGGCCGAGCACCAGCGCGGCGCACACCACGGTGATGACCAGGATCATGATCTGCACCATGACATTGCCGGTGTGCTGAATCGTGAATTGGTCCATGTAGCCCTCGGGCTTGTTCCAGGTGAGTTCGGCCTGGTACTTGACGGCGGCGGCGAGCTTTTCCGCCTGAGATTTGGAAAAGCCGCTGCTGGCCAGGGCAATAATGGGGCCGGAACGGTTGACGGCGGGGGCACCACTCTTCAGTGGCGCAGGCAGCGAGCCATCGGAGAGTGCCGCCTCGATCGCGTGAAATTGACGGCCGGCAATGGTCGGCGTGGGATAGAAGATGGCCGTGAGCTGGCCGACGCCATGGACGCCGGCGTAGTGCGTAGTCAGGATTTCGGGACTCTTGGAGAAGTCGATGAGCGCGGCGGGGAGCAGGCCACCCTCTGCGGCGTAGGTCGCGGGACCCACGGCATAGCGGGTGCTCTCTTTTTGCAGACCCTCTTTGGGCAGGTGGGTGGGCAGCAGCGGTGGAGCACCCTTGGAACCCATGGGCTTTGGCAGGCCCGCCACCAGGTCGGCAAAGGCGGCAGCGGAGACGGCCTTGCTGCCGGAGGGCACAATCTGGACGAGGGTATTGCCTTGCCAGAAGAGGAGCTTGCCGACGGAGACAGCGCAGTCCGAACCGAGCGCGTTCCCGCCGGAGCAGGGATGCATGTCAGGCGTACGCAGCAGCGTCCACGCGCTGTAGGCACCGGTGGAATCCGCGAGTTGCACGGCAGAGATGGTGGCAGTGACGTCGGCGGACGTGTACTTTTTGGCATCGGTGCGCTGCACGATCAGTTCTTTGGCAACGTCGGGCGCAAGGGGCAATGCGTTGTCGGTGGTGCCGGCGGACTGCCATGCGCCGAAGTGGTCCGGCAACAGCGGCGCGGGCGGAACGTTGACCATCTGCCGTGCCGCCGGTGTTGCGATGGGCGAGATTGCGGTGGTCTGGGCCGCGATGGGCGAAATGGCTGCAAGAAGCAGCGCGAGAGGGGCGAAGGTGCGCCGCGTGATCTGCATAAAGATGAGACTACCTGCGCAAGGGATTGGTACCAACGTCCCTGGGGTAGACACCGGCGCGCGGTGCCGTGTTCCCTGGGGTGTCGCGGACGGCGGCGATCGCGGACGACGAACTCGGGCCAACGACCTCGCGGGGCATGTCGTCGTCGTACTCCATCTGCCACGTCCACGCGGCGGACATGCACGGTGTACCAGTTCTAGCGGAATGCGAACGCAGTGAGGGTGGGCCCCTGGGGATGGTGCGTGATGCGCTGTGCTATGGATTTGGAGTGGTGTCGGGCTTGGCAGTGGTGGCCACGCGCATGCCGCCGAGGCCCTGCGTATAGCGGGCAACGCCGCGGTAGATGCTTTCGGCGACGCGCTGGCGGTAGTCGCCGGTGCGCAGTTCGCGGGCGTCCTGCGGGTTCGTGACGAAGCTGATTTCGGTGAGAATGGACGGCATGTTCGCGCCGATGAGCACAACAAAGGGGGCCTTCTTGACGCCGCGATTCTTCAGGCCGGCGTTGCCTTTTTGCAGGCCGTCGTAGAGTGAGGCTTCCACGTCCTGTGCAAATTCCCGGGATTCGTCGATCTTGTCTTTCAGCGTGATGCGCTTGACCATGCTGGCCAGCTCGTGGACGCTTTGGTCGCTGACAGCGTTTTCGCGGGCGGCGACGTCGAGCGCATCAGGCTGCTGGGTGAAGTTGAGGTAGTAGGTTTCGACGCCGCGGGCGGTTTCATCCTGCGAGCTGTTGGCGTGGATGCTGAGGAAAAGGTCGGCCTGCGCCTGGTTGGCGATGGCGGTGCGCGTTTCCAGCGGGATAAAGGTGTCGTCGGAGCGGGTGTAGACGATCTCCGCGCCCAGGTGGTCGTGCAGCAGCTTGCCGAGACGCAGCGCGACGTCGAGTACCACGTCTTTTTCCATGAGGCCGCCCGCGCCGAGCGTGCCGGAGTCGTGGCCGCCGTGGCCGGGGTCGATGACGATGCGGCCGATCTTGAGGCCGAGCGCGCGCATGAGACTCCGTTCACCTTCCGCGGTGGGCGTGGCGGTGCGGTGGGCAGAGACGTCGGCCGCAGTCGCACGCTTGATGCGTTTTGCCGTCGCGGGTCTTTCCTCGTCCGCGCCGGGGGAGTTGTCGGCAACGACGGCGATGGGCTGCGAGGTGGGTTCGGCGGTGGCGTCGACCTTGCCGGGCTGCTGGCTGAGCGACGTCACATCGCGCGTGGCTGCCGCGCCGGTGCGCACGGGAACGGTGCTGGGCATGGCACGCACTACGGGTTGCGCCTCCCCGCCCTGCGCTTTCCGGCCCGATTTTGCCGCGCCGTGAATGTCGATGATGAGGCGGTACGGGTTGGGCAGAAGAAAGGCCGAGTACTCCGTGACGTCGTTCAGGTCGAGCACAACGCGGGTGCTGTCGGCGTTGTACTGCGCGATGCGGATGCGCCGCAGGAAGCCGTCGTCGACCACGTCGAAGCTCTTGTTCGCGAGGTCCTGTGCCAGGCGGGTGCCATGCAGATCGAAGAAGATGCGGTCGGGATTGGGCACGCGCGCGGCCTGGTACTGCACCTCGTCGCCCAGGTCGATGGCGACGCGGGTGTAGGTGGGCGTGGACCAGTGGCGAATGCCGGTAACCGTGGCCAGGCCGGCGTGGGTGCGCGGCGGACCGTGGGTGACGGCGTCGATGACAGCGATGCCGACCGTACTCTGCTGGGCCGTATCTTCCGGAGTGGCCTTGCGTTCGGACGCCAGCAGGCTTGCCTCTGCGCGTTCACCGGGCGCGACCGTGCTGCCGGGAACGCCGCTGGAGGCCGCGGCAAGGCCGGTCGTGTTGCGGTGGGCGATGGCGATGCTGGACTGTGCGGGGTCGTCGATCGGCTGCGGTTGCGGGGGCGTATTCGCCGCTTCCGCGGGATGCACGGCGAGTGGACCTTCAAGCGCAGTCGGCAACGCACCGGTGTGCAGCGTAATCAGCGCGGCGTGTGCCTCGTCAATGTGCGCGGAATGCGGAAACTGTGTGGTGAACTCGGTGTACTTCAGCCGCGCGAGTTTTGCGTCATGCAGGCCGGCGGCAGCAATGCGCGCTTCTTCCAGCAGCGCGGCGATGCGCAGGCTGCTGGTGGGGTATTGCCTACGCAGGAACTCAAACTGGCCGAGCGACGCCTGCATGGCGTGCGGATCGCGCAGGACGATGCCCTCTTCCTCCAGCAGCGTGCCGACGTTGAAGATGGACTCCGGCGCGTGCAGATCGCGTGGGCTGGCGTGGTAAATCAGCCGGTACGCGTCCATGACGGTGCGGTAGTCGGCAGCGGTGCGGTCGGCCGGCGGGATAGACGTGAGTTGCGCGCGCGCAGCCTCGGCAATCTGCCACGGGCTGTCCGGCGCGGGCCGGCGCGGCGCAGCACGGAGTGAGGCAGTGGACAGTGCCAACCAGACGGTCGAGGCAAGCAGGCAGCGGCATGTGGCGCGGAAAGTCAAAGCCCCTTCAGTTTATCGGCGCGGCACGTGGCGAACGTGGACGAACGCACGGCGGTATACCCGTCGATACCCTGTGCCGCACCGACTTGCCGAGCCGGTCCTTTGTCAGGGATCCAATCGGCCCCGAGAATAAAGTAAGACGCATGCCTCAAACGAGTTTGCCTTGCCCTCCTGAAAAAGGAAGGACACTCGGCATACGCAGAGAGAAGACGCTTATGCGGCGACTTCGCGCTTCTGCAGCACCCATTCCGGCCGCACCCAGTGGCAGGTGTAACCATTTGGAAAGCGCTGCAGGTAGTCTTGGTGCTCCAGTTCGGCCTGCCAGAAAGGACCTGCGGGAGCGACTTCGGTAACAACCTTACCGGGCCACAAGCCGCTGGCGTTTATGTCGGCGATGGTGTCCTGTGCGGTCTGTTTCTGTTCGGGCGAGTTGGTGTAAATCGCAGAGCGGTAACTGGGGCCCCGGTCGTTACCCTGGCGGTTGGGCGTGCTTGGGTCGTGAATCTGGAAGAAGAGTTCCAGCAACCGGCGGTAGGTGATCTGTGCCGGGTCGAAGACGATTTCGACCGCTTCGGCGTGATTGCCGTGGTTGCGATACGTCGCGTTGGGAATCTCGCCACCGGTGTAGCCGACGCGCGTGCTGACGACGCCGGGCTGGTCGCGGAGTAACTCCTGCATGCCCCAGAAGCATCCGCCGGCGAGAATTGCTGTTTCCTGTGCCATGTCTGTCTCCCTGCTGATTCGTCTTATTGGACGCGCGGGACAGGCTTCGCGTCGCACCGGACAGGCCACATGGGTGCCCCGCCTTCTCCGTGCGGCTTTTTTGCGGTGAAGGTGAGACCGAGAGCAGCGAAAGCTTCGTCCCACTCCCAAAACAACCTTCGCTTCGCGAGGCGGCGCACCCATGTGCGCCTGTCGATGTCATCCCGGAGCGTTGATTCTTTGCCATCCGAAGCGCTTTTTGTCATCCCGCAGCACAGCGGAGGACAAAAAGTCTTAGCCGAGCAGGTCGCCTACGAGTTGGGATGCGCTGGCAAGGGCTGCGTCGAGCTGGCTGGGGTCGCTGCCGCCGGCTTCCGCGAGGTCGGGGCGACCGCCACCTTTACCGCCGACCTTTGCGGCGAGGGCACCGACGAGTTTGCCGGCCTGGATGCGGCTCGTCAGGTCCTTGGTGACGCCGGCGATGAGCGTGACCTTGCCGTCTTCCGTCGGTGCGCCGAGCACGACGACGCCGCTGCCGAGCTTGGTACGCAGTTGGTCGACAAGGTTGCGGAGCTGGGCCTTGTCCAGCCCCTGCACACGCTGCGCGAGAACTTTGATGCCCTTGATTTCGACGGCCTGATCTTCCGCATTTGCGGTCGAGGCGGAGGCGGCCTTCATGCGTGCCTGGTCGAGCTCGCGGCGCAGTTTTTTCAGTTCCTCGTCCTGCTGAGAGAGGCGGGTTTGCAGCGCCGCCGCCGGGCTGTCTGTCGTGCCGCCGATGAGGGAGGAGACGACGCGGGCGACGGAGCTGTCGCGGCGGAACTCCTGCAGGGAACCGGTGCCGGTGAGGGCTTCGACTCTACGGATGCCGCTGGACACGGAGGATTCACCGGTGAGCTTGAGCAGGCCGATTTCGCCGGTGGCGCCGGTGTGGATGCCGCCGCAGAGCTCGGTGGAGAAGTCGCCGATTTTGACGACGCGGACCTTGTCACCGTACTTCTCGCCGAAGAGTGCGGTGGCGTGGAACTCGTGGATGGCGACGTCGATGGGCACGTCGACGAAGGTTTCGACCCGGGTATTGCCGAGGATTTCGCGGTTCACGATGTCCTCGACCTCCTGCAACTCTTCCGGCGCGACACCGGCGAAGTGGCTGAAGTCGAAGCGCAGACGCGCGCGATTGACGAGCGAACCGGCCTGCTTGACGTGGGTGCCGAGGACCTCGCGCAACGCGGCATGAATCAGGTGCGTGCCGGTGTGGTTGCGCATGGTGCTGCGGCGCTCGGTACCCTCCACGACGGTCGAGACCGTGTCGCCCACCGCGAGGGTTTCTTTTGCCGTGATCCTGTGCGCGAAGACACCCTGCACGGGCTTGGTCGCTCCACTCACATCCGCGACGACGTGCGCGCCATCGGGCGTGTAGAGCCAGCCGGTGTCGCCGACCTGGCCGCCGGAGTCGGCGTAGAAGCTGGTCGCGTCGAGGACGACCTCGCCGGTGTCGCCGGGGTTGAGCGCGGGGACACCGACGCCATCCTTGACCAGTGCGAGGATGCGCGCGCCGTCGATGCGGAGGGCGGTGTAGCCCTCGAACTCGGTCTTGGGAAGCTCGCGGTAGACGGGGGCGGCGGATTTTTGAGAGCCGCCCTTCCAGGAGGCTCGGGCGCGGGCTTGCTCTTCTTCCTTGGCTTGCTCGAAACCGACCAAGTCGAACTCGACGCCTGCGTCACGTGCGGCATCTTGCATGAAGTCGAGCGGAAGACCGAACGTTTCGTAGAGACGGAAGGCTTGCGCACCTGAAATGCTAGTAACAG
>CBAAAH010000154.1:0-6875 GCA_964658865.1 uncultured Granulicella sp. | reverse complement strand
TCGTCGCCGTTGACGAGCACGTACTTCGGCTTCTCGCTGACCTTCGGCACGAACGACCACTTCATGCCGGTGGGGAAGCCGGCACCACCGCGACCGCGCAGGCCACTGGCCTTCATGGTGTTGATGACCCACTCGGGGCCGTTTTCGATCGCCATCTGTGCGGCCTTGTAGCCGTCCAGTTCCAGGTAACGGTCGAGTTCTGCCGCGCCCTGTCCAAAGCGGCGAGAGATCACCTTCACTTCATCGGGATGCGAGACAAGAGTCGGCATTACTTCACATCCTTGCCGCGTCCGGCGGCGTAGTCGTCCAAAATGGCATCGACCTTGTCGGTCGTCAGGTTGTCGTGGAAGTCGTAGTTTACCTGCATGGCAGGCGCCCAGCAGCAGGCGCCGATGCACTCCACTTCTTCCAGGCTGAACTCACCATCAGCCGTGGTTTCCTTGTGGCCGATGCCGAACCGCTTCTTGCAGTGGTCGAGGATGTCGTATCCACCCACGATCATGCACGAAATGTTCGTGCATACTTGGATGTTGAACTTGCCGGCCGGCTTGGTGCGCAGCATGGAGTAGTAGCTCAGCACATTGCGAACGTCGAGCTCAAGCAGCTCGAGCCGCTGTGCGATTTCCGCCACCGCAGCATCGGAGACATAGCCCAGATCGTCCTGCGCGTACAGCAGCATGGGCACCAGCGCAGAGCGCGATACCGGGTAGATGGTCACCAACTTGTCAAAGCGCGCGGCAGTTGCCGGCGTAAAGATGCTCTCGATCACCGTGCTCACACAGTGATTATCTCTCGACAAAGGCGTTCTGCGGCAAGGTCCATTTCGTCTTCTGTGTCGCCCACGATGGCGTGACCGTTTACCGTCAGGCGAAAGGGAACTGCCGGACCGTCGTCTACCCGCATGGTTGCTGGGTCAAAGCGCATCTGGCGGGTGCCGTACCGAATCAGGATTTCACCGTCAGAAACTTCGACGACAGCATGGAATGGCTGGCCAAGCGAGTGCACCGCAGCGTACGAACGCAGCACACCAGCCCATGACGTCCAAAGTTCGCGTTGCAACATCAGGTCGGCGGTCATTTCCCGTGTTCCTGTGGATCGATACACTCCGGATGAAGTTGCGTCTGCTCCGCCGCATCATCGGCTAAAAACTCCCACGTTTCAAAGCAACTATTCACGCCAGAGGCAAGGGTGATGAGGTCACAGATAAAATCCTCGGACGTGATCTCCCGAAGACTGCGCTTCACCCCGACACGCAACGTCCAACGGCTGTCTGACGCAGGGGATGGGGTGGGCATCAGCAGGAGAAGCCCCTTCGCAAAGAGCAGCCGTCCAAGGCTAATGGCGTCGCTCTCATTCCCGGACGTAAAGTCGAGTTCGAAGCCACGGGTAATCTCGGTGTTGTACTGCTGATCGACCAACTGCTGCACCCGTAAGGCGTTGCTCTCACGGTGGCGCAGCAGTTCCGATTGAATATTGATGGGCGTGGGCATGGCTACTTCAGACCTGCGCTGCCGCTTGCGGCCATAGTGAGCAGAGACTTCAGAAACTCCGGTTGCGGCTGCCCGCCAAAGTTGAACTCTTCTTGACCGCCGGTAATCGGTAATGTCTGCGCAGGTGTGGTCTGCATCGCCGGCACGATCTGCAACTCGCGATGGTGTACTTTAGCGGCAAAGACCGGCAGGTTCGCTTTATACATCTGCAGCATGGCACTGCCTTTTTCCATGGTCAACTGGTCCGCTGCCTTTGCAACGCCGTTGAACCCTTCCAGCGCACTCTTCAGTTGCGTCTCCAAGACAGTCAGCACCTGCGCGTCGAAGGTGGCATCATCCTCAGTCTCAAGGCGATGTGTCTCGTCGGCATTCAACTTGCCCTGCATCTGTTCCGCCAGTTGCTTGCCCAACTCTTCGGTCTTTGGATCCTGCTGCTCTGCCATGCCGTGCTCCTTTGCTTTCCCGCATTGGATGCACGGCAGGGCCTATCGGTCGATTTCTCCGAGCACGATGTCGATGGAGCCGATGACGGCAACCACATCGCCCAGCAGCTTGCCCTTGCACATCGTCTCCAGCGCCTGCAGTGTGGCGAAGCTGGGGTTGCGCATGTGGCAGCGTAACGGCTTTGCCGTGCCGTCCGAGACGATGTAATAGCCCATCAGGCCACGCGGCGATTCGATCGTCTGAAACACTTCACCCGCAGGAACACCAAAGCCTTCCGTCACAATCTTAAAGTGATGGATGAGGGATTCCATTTGCGTCTTCATCTGCTCGCGATCGGGCAGCACAATCTTCGGTGCGTCCGCCGTAATCGGGCCCTCGGGCATGCGGTCCAGCGCCTGCTGGCAGATTTTCACCGACTCAAACATTTCTTCCATGCGTACGGTGAAGCGCGCCCAGGTATCGCCTACAGGGCTGGTGGGCACCTTGAACTGGTATTTTTCGTAGCCGGAGTAGGGCATATCGCGGCGCATGTCCCAGTCCACGCCGGAGGCGCGCAGGGGAGGTCCGCTAACGCCGAGAGCGATCGCATCCGCAGCCGACAATGGACCGACACCCTTCAAACGAGAGACCCAGATGGGGTTGCCGGCGAGTAGTGAATTGTACTCGTCGATCTTGCTTGGCATGATCTTGAGAAAATTCCGCACCTTGGCCCAGAAGTCCATCGGCGGCTCCACACTGACGCCACCCACGCGGAAGTAGCTTGCCATCATGCGCTGGCCACTCAGCATCTCGAAGATGCGCAGAATCTCTTCGCGTTCACGGAAGCAGTAAAGAAATACGGTGAGCGCGCCGATGTCCATGGCGTGCGTGCCCAGCCAGACGAGGTGCGACTGGATGCGCGTGAGCTCATTCATCAGCACGCGCAGTGTCTGTGCGCGGTCGGGAATTTCAAGCCCCAGCAAGCGCTCGACACCGAGTACATAACATAGCTCATTCGACATCGGCGACAGGTAATCGATGCGATCGGTCATCGGCACGATCTGCTGGTAAAACTTCGCCTCGCAGGTTTTCTCGATGCCGGTGTGCAGATAGCCGATGTCAGGCGCGACCGAAACAACGGTTTCGCCGTCGATCTCCAGCACAAGTCGAAGCACGCCGTGGGTCGACGGGTGCTGCGGTCCCATGTTCAGCACCATGGTCTGTTCGCCGCCGGGATCCTGCGAGTGCTTTTGCGCGTCGCGTACAACGTCGTCGACACCGGGAATCAGCAGATCGGGGGGAGCAATGGTGGCCATTCGAAACCTCTCAGGTGCGGCGGAACGGGTGAAAAGCAGTTGTCTGGCGGTAACCTTCGACGCTAGCGATAACCTTCGACGGGGTAGTCCTTGCGCAGCGGGTGGCCCTTCCAGTCCGTCGGCATCATGATGCGCGTCAGGTTCGGATGGCCGATGAAGCGGATGCCGAACAGGTCGAACACTTCGCGCTCGTAAAAGTTTGCGGACGGCCATACCGAGGTAATGCTGTCCACCGTCGGGTCTTCGCCCGGCAGCATCACGGCTAGGCGCATCAATTGCTTCGTCGCCATGGAAAGCAGGTGGTAGCTCACCTGGAAACGTGGCTCGCTGGGGTACCAGTCGACCGCCGTCACGTCCATCAGGTAGGCATAACCGGCGGCTTTCACCGCTTCCGCGGCGGCAACGATGTTGCTCGGCATTACCGTGACGGTCAGCTCGTTGCGGTCCCACTTCATGCGCTCAGCCAGTGTGCGCAGCGCCGACACGGCGGCGTTGCCGGGGACTGCTTCTTCAATGGCTTCGACGGTCAACAATGCCTGCGACATAGGTTTCTATCCTTTGCTTCTGCTGCGGAACTTACAGATCGGCCTTGTCGTTCGACCAGTCGAGGATGCCCTTCTTCCACACGTAGAAGAGGCCGACCGCAACGAAGCCGAGATAGACGAACATCTCCCAAAAGCCGAAGAAGCGCGAGCCGGTAATTGCCGGTAGCTGACGGAAGATTACCGCCCAGGGCAGCATGAACACGGCTTCGACGTCGAACAGGATGAATAGCATCGCGACCATGTAAAACCGCACGCTGAAACGTCCGCGCGCGTCGCCGATGGGGAGCATGCCACATTCGTACGCGCCTGCTTTTACCTTGCTCTGGCGCTTTTTACCGATAAAGTACGACGCACCCACCATGCCGCCTGCCATGCCCATGGCGACCAGCAACTGCAGCGCGAGCGGGATGTAATTCCAGATGTATGGGTGAGCGGTGTTCAAGGCGTCTCCGGCAAAGATGGCGTTCAGGTTGATTCTAGGCTGTGGGATGTGGGTGTGTCACATCGGCAGTGCGGAAATGTGCGCTCAGCGAAACAGACCCGTGTACCAGGCGAGCACTGTTGGCCCGAACGCGCCCGCGACGAGACCCCCTACGGCAAGGTAGCTGCCAAACGGCAGACGTGTGGACCCGGTGCCACGACGCGTCGCCAGTAGCGCCACTCCCGCGAACGCCGCGCCCGCAATACCTAGAAAGAATGCCAACAACGTCTCGCCGAAGCCAAGGAATGCACCGATCATCGCCAACATTTTTATGTCGCCCGCACCCAGCCCCGGACGCTTGCGCACGAGCCGGTATAGAGCGCCGATCAGCCACAGCAGTAATCCCGCCGCCAGCGCTGCGCCAACCCTGCGAAAAATGAAGACCTCTTCTGGTGTGAAGAACGTTTTATACGGCACGGATGGCAAGAAAAACGACTCGGTAAATGCGAAGAAGATGCCCACACAGCCGCCGCCGATGGTGAACTCGTTCGGCAGTAGGCCGGTCTGCCAGTCCATTACGGCGAGGCCGATCAGTAAAAATCCAAAGGCACAGAGACCCGCGGCATGAGCGAAGGAACCTAGCAGCGGATCGACGCCGGTCCCCGGCGTTGCCAGCAATCGAGCAGGTGTTGCTGCGCACAGGCCGAACCATGCCGCAGTCATCGCTTCTACCAGCGGATACTGCCCGGAGACATGCGCACGGCAGTCACGGCAGCGCCCGCGCAACAAGGCAAAGCTCAGCAGCGGAATGTTGTCGAACCAGCGCACGGAAGCGCCGCAGCCCACACAGCGCGAACGCGGCGAAACGATGGACGCATTCTGCGGCAGGCGCACAATGCACACGTTCAAAAAGCTGCCGAACAGCAGACCAAGCACCACCGCACTGAAAAGGATTCCCACGCTCACCTGCCAAGTATAAAGAGGCGGTTAAAAATCCACGTGCGTGCGCACGCTCGGCACCAGTACCGGGCCTCGGTCCTGGTTGTAGCCGGGGTGAAACACTGCAGATCCGCCGAGCGTTAGAAACAGGCCACGCCAGGTATGCGTCGTGTAATAGGTCTCGACAATATCCTCACGCGCGTAGTTGAGCCGTCCGTCACCCAGCAGAAACCCCAGCCCGCCCAGCGCAAGATACCGCTGATGGTCGCGCTTGATCGCATTGCTAACGAACGCCAGGCCGACCCGGTCATTCGGTCGGCCGTGCGCGACCAGGCTGTAGTCGGCGCCGCCGCTCAGGCTCTGGTCTACCTCCGTATAGGCGAAAGACTCGTGCTGGCCTTCGTTCCAGCCCAGCCGTGTGTAGGCACGCAGGTGGTGCGGCAGCTCCTGTTCGGCGTTCAGTTCCATGCCGTACTTCACCGTACCTTGCCGTCGTGTCGTGGTTACGTCGGGCGTAATGCCGCCGGCAAGCGCAATGCGGTTTGCCTCGCGATACGTTCCCATATTGGCGTGGTTTACAAATCCCAGCAGACGGACCGTCGTCTTGCTGTTACCGAACAGCGCATGCCGCGATTCAAGTTCGACGTTCTGGCCGCTGGCACGCCGCAGCGCGAAGTCCACATCGATACCGTTCGCGATCGTCGGCATCGTTGCGACGAGGTAGCGCGCGGAGTAGTTCGCCGTGTCCACTTCCGCCAGCGCACCCCACGTATAGCCGCGTGTGTCGGCGGCGTAGTCCCATGCGCCCTGGTTGTCAATCGTCCAGTTGGTGAACTGCAGGTGACTGTCGCTACCGACGGAGTTCTGATCCAGAAAATCGGGCAAGCTCATCTTGCCGACACGCAGTTCCAGTCGATTTTCCGGTACGCGGGTCAACAGCGAGAACGGCGTGCGCGTGGATTCTGTCATTTTGCCGCCAAGGGCGATGGTCTGGTGCACCTGTACCCGCGCGAGGTAAGGTTTGGAGCCGAGATTCGGGTTGCGCACCACGTCCAGATTCGTAAAGCCCGCCAGGCCAAGCGCCTGCGACAGGCCGCGTCCGCCGCTCGATTCGAAATCCAGTAGCAGCTCGGTGTTGTACCGCGGATTGATAACGATCTGTGCGCCCAAAAACAGCGTGCCGACGAGCGAGGTCTTGTACTCGCCGCGACCGACAAACGAGTTTGTGCCTTCATACGGCGAGTGGAACGGCGGGTTCGCCTGGAAGATAACGTTGGCCTGCCCGGCCGCGTAGAAGCGGCTCGAAGCTGTATGCGGAAACATCGTAATCGCCGCTGCAGGCATGTCATGTTCAGTCGCCGTAGGACCGGCCTGCAGAGATGCGGGTTTTGCCGCGGAGGATTCGTCGGCTGGCTTGGCCTGCGACCGCAATGCAGGCGAAACACTCCAGGCTGCAAGAACAAGGGTGAGCAGTGGACGTTGGGCAATCGTGATGAGAACGGAGCAAAGCATTATCGTGCAGCATACCGTCTCCTATGCCGAAGCACTGTGAATCGCCGCTGTGTCCGGAGTGGAGCTGTTGACGTAAAACGACATGGCGCAGGGTATTGCATGGCAGGCGAACAGAGGCGTACAACATCAATACACGGGAAAGGAGGATGATCCAGCCTATGAAATCTGATTGTAGTTTATGTGGTTCAACAGTACGTGAGGTGACTGAGGCTTAGAGCGTCCGCTCTAG
>CBAAAH010000153.1:0-6897 GCA_964658865.1 uncultured Granulicella sp. | reverse complement strand
CGTGCCGGTACTGATGCACGCACCGCCGACGACCTCGCGCGATTCAACCAGCGCAACCTTTTTCCCAAGCTTTGCGCCGAAGATGGCGGCGCGCTGGCCGGCGGGGCCGGAACCAATGACGATCAGGTCGAAGACCGCTCCCGGCATGGAACTACTCATCACGTGTGCTGCCTTTATCTGGTAAAAAACGCGTTCAATTCACGGCGTTATGACGGAAAAATTAAGCAACGGGAGCGGCAGAGGACGAGAATTTCTTCCTGCTACCATCGTGAGGTTACCACAGTGCCGCAGGCGATTTGAGCTGAGGGCACCATCCATCCATCTATCCCCCAGCTCTCACTGTCCTATCGGAAGCAACATGCGAAAGCATCAGCCCTGCCGCTGCGGGTAGCGCGTTGCAGACCCCGGCGGTCTAGGTTAGCTTGGCCTTAGCCATGCTCTCCCATTGTCCACGCTGCCACGCCATGCTCGCTCCGGTTGACGGAAGCGCATCGGCGTTTTGCGCGGTATGCGGCCTGCCGCAGTTGCGTGTGCCGGAAGAAATGCTGGAACCGGCGGCTGTACCGTCTTCATCTGCCGCGGCACTGTCGACGGCGACGGGTGCGGTGGAGTGGACCCTGGCCTTCCGCGCGCTGTTTGCGGCCACGTTGCTGGGACTCGTTCCTTCCCTTATCCGGCCCGAGGTGGTGGTGGCCGGCGGTGGCGGTGTGCTGACGTTGCTGCTGTTGCCTCTACTGATTCTGGGCAGCGGCGCGGCTTACCTGCGGCGGCGGCCTTATCCGCCGTTTACGCCCGGCATGGGTGCGCGCATGGGCGTGGTGCTGGCGTTGCTGTTGTCGGCGGCGTTGGCGATTGCGTCCGGCGTGACCGGATTTATCCTGCGCTACGGCATGCACTCGCGGCTGGTGCAGAGCAATCTGGACCAGGCGTTCCAGCAGTTTGCAGCGCGCATGAACGCATCGGCCACGCCGCTGCCGCCGGCATGGGCCGTCGTGATGCGGTGGCCCGAGGTGCGCGCCGGTGCCTTCCTCTTCAGCACCGTCTTTACCACCGCGTTGCTGCTGGTGGTCGGCGCCGTTGCGGGTGCGATCGCGGGTGCGCTGCTTGCCGGCAGGCAGCGCCGCAGCAAGCGATAAGTCGCCGGGAAGGTTGCGGTTGGGCAACGGTCTCCGTATCATCACCGCTATGTCGAACCTGCCGGCCGAATCCGCCACCAGTGCCCCCGTGACCATGCGTGAAAAGGGCCGCTTGCTCTCCAGCTCCGAGATCGATCGCACGCTGGTGCGTCTGGCCCACCAGATCGTCGAAAAGCACAACGGCGGCGGCAATCTTGGCCTCGTCGGCATCAAGCGCCGGGGTGTGCCGCTGGCCCAGCGTATCGGCAAAATCATTGAAACGATCGAGAAACAGCCGGTGTCCATCGGCTCGCTCGACATTTCGTTTTACCGCGACGACCTGTCCACCAGCGGGCCGCGGCCGACCGTGAACAAGGAAGCGATCGGCTTCGACATCGCCGACCGCGACATCATCCTGCTGGACGACGTGCTCTACACCGGCCGCACGATCCGCGCGGCGCTGGATGCATTGTTCGACCACGGCCGGCCACGTTCGGTGCGGTTGCTTGTGTTGATTGACCGCGGCCATCGCGAACTGCCGATCGAGGCGCAGTTTATCGGACGCGTCGTGCCCACCAGCGCGCGGGAGATCGTGGAGGTCAGGCTGCACGAGGTCGACGGCTCCGATGGTGTGCTGCTGGTGGAGCGGATGGACTGAACAGGAACAGTTCAAACCTTCCGGCGTGAGCTCTCCCCGGCGCAGAA
The DNA here is from genome assembly GCA_964658865.1 of uncultured Granulicella sp. Lineage (GTDB taxonomy): Bacteria > Acidobacteriota > Terriglobia > Terriglobales > Acidobacteriaceae > Terriglobus. The sequence continues at coordinate 5,077 of CBAAAH010000153.1, read as the reverse complement.
CACTTCGTGAAGAGGTTTTTACCGGCCTTCTGGCTTCTGCATGTTGCGGCAAAGCAATGGCTTTCAGGGTTGTCGATGGGGTGATGAAGAAGAAGCGTTGAAGCTGATATGCGCAGTACAATCGACACGAGGGGCAGGAGACACCATGACCACATACACGATGGATATGGACGCAAAGTTTGAGCAAACTCTCAGCGACCTGGCAAAGGGCAGCTCTAGGGCCGACGTGATTCGAAACGCGGTCGCGACCTACAAGTACCTCAAATCCAAAGTTCCGGCGGGCAGTTCGGATAATGTCGCCATTTCAAATAAGGAAGGCGTCGTGCAACAGGTCGTCATTCTTCCTTAAAGAAAAGCATGAGCGATCCGCAGATCTTCTCACCGAATATCGAGCGCATTGAGCCGGAGCAAAACGGAGCGCTCGAAAAAGTACAACCGGCGAGCTATCTGGAGCGCTGGAATACGATTTTCGTGGCGGCGGGCCTTTTCTGGATGCTAAGTGTGACCACCGCGCTGCTCTGGTATTACGTCTGCAACATGCCATCGACGCCGTCGACCGCGGGAATGTCCGCGGCACAGGTGAAGGATGCACTGGACACGCATAAGGCGATCTACGACCAGTACCGCCAGTCGCTGACTGACGTCTTCGACCTGCTGGTGACGCGGACGGTGTTGCCCATTGTGACACTGCTACTCGGCTACCTGTTCGGCAAGTCGCCAAACCGGAGTTCCTGATGAAGTTCTCGCAGCTTGGCGGTACAGCTTGAAAATTGGCGTGACGTGCTATCCCACGTACGGCGGCTCCGGGGTGGTCGCCACGGAGCTTGGCATCGAGCTTGCCGCGCGCGGCCACCAGGTGCACTTCATCACCTATCAGCAGCCGTTTCGGTTGACCGGCCGCGAGCACGGTATCTTTTTTCACGAGGTCGCGGTTACCAGCTATCCGCTGTTCCAGTACCCCCCGTACGACCTTGCGCTGGCGTCGCGCATGGCGGAGGTGGCGGAGTTTTATCAACTCGATCTGCTGCATGTGCACTACGCGATCCCGCACTCGGTGAGCGCGCTGCTGGCGCGGCAGATGCTGGAGGTGAAGGGCATCCGTTTGCCGTTCATCACCACGCTGCACGGCACCGACATTACGCTGGTGGGCCAGGATCCGGGATACCTGCCGATCACGCGCTTCGGCATCGATCAAAGCGATGGCGTAACGTCGATTTCCGAAGACCTGAAGCGGTCGACGCTGCGCGATTTCGAGATCAAGCGGCCCATCGAAGTCATCCATAATTTCGTCAACTGCAGCGTGTACAAACCCAATGTGGACGTCGTGCGCGAGTTGCGGCCGCAGTATGCCGAGCCGCATGAACGGCTGATCGTGCACCTGTCGAACTTTCGCCGGGTCAAGCGCGTGGACGATGTGGTGGAGGTGTTTGCGCGCATTGCGCAGGCGATGCCGGCGCGGCTCATGCTGATCGGCGACGGCCCGGACCGCTCCCTTGCGGAGCACCTGGCGCTGAAGCACGGCATCCAGAACCGCATTCACTTTCTGGGCAAGCAGGATAGCGTGCAGGACCTGTTGCCGCTGGGTGACTTGATGCTGATGCCGTCCAGTATGGAGAGCTTCGGCCTTGCCGCGCTGGAGGGCATGGCGTGCGGCGTGCCGTGCATCGCCACGCGCGTGGGCGGCGTGCCGGAGCTGGTACAGGATGGCAGGAACGGGCTGTTGTTCGACGTCGGCGACGTGGAGTCGATGGCGGCGGGTGCGATCGGTCTCTTGAGCGACGAAGCTCGGTTGCGCACCATGGCTCTTGCGGCACGGCAAACGGCGCAGGACCGCTTCTGCACCACGCGCATCATTCCGCACTACGAGGCGTTTTACGAACGCGTGCTGGCCGGGGTTTAACGCTACCTTGAATGTCTTGGTCGATTCGGTAACGCAGAAGCGCTCCGGTGTTTCATGCCGTAAACGTCCGCAGATTTCCCTGGACGACCGATCTACCGCGTAAAGAAGCGGTATGTCGCGGCGTAGGGGACGCGCAGGGTTTCGCCGCGCACCTGTGCCGTGCAGCCGTCGGCGGGTGCGACACCACCCTGTGTTTCGGTACGCATGATGCGGGTGACGGGCGAGAGAAATCCGCTCGTTCCCTCGACCGGTGTCGCGGCAAGCTCCAGCGATGGAATGTTCTTGGTGGGGTCGCTCGACGGTGTGGAGGAGAGTACCTTCCCGGTCACGGCGCTGCCGTCGTTCCACGTCCACTGCGGTCCGGCGCCGTGGCTGCCCACCCTTTCGCGCTCCCGGTACAGCGTTGCCTCCGGCGCGGTGAACGCCCATTTGCCGTCGGCGCCACAGGTATAAATCTGCAGGCCGATACCGGTCAGCGTGACCAGCGGTTCGGGTGCGGGTGTGGTTTGTCCAGCGATTCCAAGCAACAGCATCAGCGGCAGCAGCATGACGTAAGCATAGCCTTCACGTTGCGGTGTTGCCATTCGCATCAGGGCAAATCGATGGCGTCAGCGAGTGATGCCGCCGCGAGGCTTTTACAAAAAGCCGAGCCGTGAAAGCTGCACCAGGCTCACCGGCAGAGGCATGGTCGGGCTGGTCTCACGCGCCAGCGAAACGGGCAGGCCCACGCGCCGCAGGGCACGCTCCAGCGCAAGGGTGCTGCGAAACACCGAGTGACCTGCCACGCGAATGGCCGCGGGTTCCGTCACGCCGATCATCACCGTCTCATCCTCCCGCTTCGTTACGGTAAACGAGATTTCCTCCACCTTCGCTGCTCCTCCTGAATGCGTTTGACTTTATCCTGCGGCAATCATCGGCAGAATCCCGCAAAGGGGTTACCCGGTTCGTCAACGTCGTTCCACGAACAGCCTCAAAACAGGAGACAGCATGGTCGTTTGTTCAGGCTCACGTCTACAATCGGTCTACCGATGAGCTTTGCCGCCGCATCCCCGCACCCACTCGGTCTGTTGTCGATCCAGGACCTTTCGCTTACCGATATTTCGGAGCTGTTTGCGCTTGCGGCGACGCTGGAGGCGGAGCCCCATGGGAACCGCGCCCGGCGGCTGGAAGGGCGACGCGTGGCGCTGCTGTTTTACGAGTCGTCCACGCGCACGCGAACGTCGTTTGAACTTGCGGCCAAGTCGCTGGGCGCGGTTACCACGCTGGTCAGCGATAAAAGTTCGTCCATCGAAAAAGGCGAGAGCCTGCACGATACCGGCGTGACCCTGCGCGCGCTGGGTGCGGAGTGCATCATTCTGCGATCCAACAGCAGCGGCGCGCCGAACCTGCTGGCGCGGTCCACGGCCCTGCCGGTGCTGAACGCGGGCGACGGTGCGCACGAGCACCCGTCGCAGGCGTTGCTGGATCTGCGCACCATGCTGGAATTCTGGAAGCTGGACGGGGCACTTTCGCCGGACACGTTGCGCGGCAAAACCATCGTGATTGCCGGGGATATTCGCCACTCGCGCGTCGCCCGATCCAACGCCATGCTGCTGCCTGCGCTGGGTGCGCGGGTGCTGCTGTGCGGTCCGGAGGCTCTGCTGCCGCAAGAGGCCTTGTCGCTTGCGCCGGGGCTGGAGATCGAGCGAGACTTCGACCGTGCGCTGGCGCAGGCAGGTGCCGTGATGATGCTGCGGGTGCAGCGCGAGCGGCTGAACGGCCTGCACCTCGACCTGCCGCAGTACATCGAAGGCTACCAGTTGAACGAGCGCCGTCTCGCGCCGTATCCACAGATGCTGGTACTGCATCCGGGACCGATGGTGCGCGGTCTTGAGATCGATTCCTCCGTTGCGGACGGGCCGCAGTCGCGCATTGAACGGCAGGTGACGCATGGCCTGGCGGTACGGATGGCGTTGCTTGCGCGGGCACTGCGACCCGAAACGAAACACGACGAGGTGCAGGCATGACGGGCGCTCTTTATCTGCGCAATGCGACGCTGTTGCAACCGAGCCGCCATCTGCAAACGCCGGGCGAATTGCTGCTGGTGGATGGCCAGGTGCGTACGTTGCACACCGGCGCGGCGGGTGCGCTGGACAGCCAGGCGAACGACCTGAATGCCACCGTCATCGACTGCACCGGTCTGTTTGTCGCGCCCGGCCTGATCGACGCGCACGTGCACCTGCGCGAACCCGGGCAAACGCACAAGGAAACCATCGCCACGGGGACGGCAGCCGCTGCTGCGGGTGGCATGACGACCGTCGTCGCTATGCCGAACACGCAGCCGGTGACGGATTCCGTGGAGGTCCTGCGGTTTGTGCAGTCGCCCGACCGCAAACCCGCCGTGCGCGTGCTGGCCATGCCGGCGGCCACCGTGGGCAGCATGGGCGAGCACCTGACGGATTATGCCGCGCTGCACGAGGCCGGTGCCGTGGGCTTTACCGACGATGGCAAACCCATTCTGGACGACGCCGTCATGCGGCTGGCGCTGACCGCCGCGGCGAAGCTGGGCCTACCCATCTCGCAGCATGCGGAAGACACGCGCCAGACGCCCGGCGCGAGCATGCACCACGGAATCGTGAGCTTCAAGCTTGGGTTACGCGGCCTGCCCATATCGGCGGAGGCTGACATCGTGGAACGTGACATTCGCCTGCTGGAAGAGATTGAGCGCGACACCCGGTTGCAGCCTCACCTGCACGTGCAGCACGTCTCCACAGACGCCGCGCTGCAGTTGATTCGCGCGGCCAAACGTCGTGGCCTGCATGTAACCTGCGAGGTTGCGCCGCACCACCTCGTCTTCACGCACGAAGCCATTGCCGGCGACCCCGCCCAACGGTCCATCGCGTATGACACCCGCTACAAGATGAACCCGCCGCTGCGCCCGGTGGCGGATCGAGACGCCTGCATCGCCGCCGTTTTGGACGGCACGGTGGACATTCTGGCGACCGACCATGCGCCACACGCGGCGTGGGAAAAGAACGTGGAGTTCGAGCGCGCGCCCAACGGCATCGTCGGTCTGGAAACGGCGCTCGGCACGGCGCTGCGCGTGCTGCATCGCGACCACGGCATGAGCCTGGGCCAGACGCTGGCGCTGTTGACGTCCGCGCCTGCCAACGTGCTGAATTTACCGAATCTGGGCAG